>JALOOY010000112.1 GCA_025454185.1 Thermodesulfobacteriota bacterium | reverse complement strand
TCCGGGAAACGGCCACCCTGGCCCGGATCAAGGCCCTGCAGGACCGGGAACCGGCCTTTAAAAAAATCAGCGGGGAACTGGCCCAGGCCTTCGAATTCATGATGCTGCTGACCATCCACCATCAATTCCGGCAGATCAAAACCGGCCGGCCGGTGGATACGCGCTTCGACCCCGCGCAATTGAGCAGCTTAGAGAAAAAGACCCTGCGCGAGGCCTTTCGCCTGATCGGTCGCCTGCAGGGTCTGGCTCAGACCGCCTTTGGTCCGGAGCAACGCTGATGCCGGAACGCCTGCTGATCGTCGACGACGAGGCCACCCTGTGCGAGTCCCTGAAGCGGGTCTTTGAACGGGAAGGGTTTGAGGTCCTGACCGCGCCGGACGCCGAGGCCGCCCTGGCCCTGTTTGAGGAGGGCGCCTTTGACCTGATCCTCTCCGACATCCTCCTGCCGGCCATGGACGGCATCGAGTTCCTCCAGGCCGTAAAGAAACAGGCGCCGGAACAGATCGTGATCATCATGACCGCCTACGCCTCCATCGAGACGGCCGTGGGGGCCCTGCGGGCCGGGGCCCATGATTACATCCTGAAACCCGTCATCCATGATGAAATCAAACGGCTGGTCCGGCTGGCCTTGAACGAAAGGGCCCTGCGGGCGGAAAATATCCTGTTGAAAAAGCAGATCGAGGACCGCTTCGACTTCGAGCACATCCGCGGCAGGAGCCCCGCCATCCAGGACCTGATCGAGCAGGTAAAAAAAATCGCCGATTCCCGGAGCAACGTGCTGATCTTGGGCGAAACCGGCACCGGAAAAGAGTTGTTCACCCGGGCCATCCACTTCAACAGTTCGCGGCGCAACCGGCCCTTCGTGCCCATCAACTGCAGCGCCATTCCGGACAACCTGCTCGAGTCCGAGCTGTTCGGCCACGTCAAGGGGGCCTTTACCGGCGCCACGCAGACCAAGCGGGGCCTGCTGGAGGAGGCGGACGGGGGCACCGTTTTTCTGGATGAAATCGCCGACCTGGGCTTCTCGCTCCAGGCCAAGCTGCTGCGGGTCATCGACGACCATGAAATCCGCCCTTTGGGCAGCACCCAGAGCCGGAAAGTGGACCTGCGCTTAGTGGCCGCCACCAACAAAGACATCCGGCAGGCCGTCAAGGATGGAACGCTGCGGGAGGACTTGTACTACCGTCTGAGCGTAGTCACTCTGCACCTGCCCGCCCTGCGGGAACGAAAGGAGGATATCCCCCTGCTGGCCCAGCAGTTTGTAATCAAGTACGCCCAGGAACTGACCAAAGAGGCCCGGGAAATTACGCCCTCGGCCGTCAAGCTCCTGGCCGATTACGACTGGCCGGGGAACGTTCGGGAACTCCAAAACGTCATCGAACGGGCCGTGCTGCTTTCCGAGGGAAAATCCATTCTGCCCGAACACCTTCCGGATGGAATTCGGAAGGGTGAAACATTTATTTTGAAGGCCCTGGACGAAACCCTCTCCATCGAGAATTACACCAAGGAATTTATCAAGCGCTATGAAATCTCCATGAATGAGCAAAGGCTGGCGGACATGCTGGGGATCACGCGCAAGGCCCTCTGGGAAAAAAGGAAACGTTGGGGGCTGGTAAAAAAATAATCATGTTACTTTTTTTCTAATTCAAGCCATGTGTTACTTTTTGTATCATTATACAACTATGTGAAACAATTAATAATTTAACTTATTATGAAAAAACATTACCTTTGGTAACACCTCTCTTTTTTCTTTCTTAAAAACCTGCAAGCGATTTTCGGCGTTCTTCTGTTAAAATTAATACCAATTTCAATAAGTTAAAAAATAAAATCGACTGAGGCCTCCCCCTGTTCAGATTGGCACAGTAGTTGCCATTATCGGCCATGAGAACTAAAGCTTGAATTTTATTTCTCGACCATTCCTGAAATAATTTAACGCCACAATTGCACAGGGGCCGTAACGCAGGCCATGCCGAGTACAGGCACCTTAGACTTCCTGCAGGAAAATCCGCCGTTTCAGGACCTGGACGCCGGGGTCCTGGAGGACATCCAGGCCCGGCTAACCCTGGAAACGTATCCGCAGGGGCAAGTCATCCTGAACCCCGATCAACCGGCCGGAGACTGTCTCCGGATCATCAGGAAGGGAGCGGTAAAGGTCATCGCCCGTTTCGGTCAAGACAGCGAGGTCATGACGGACTACCGGGGAGAAGGGGAAAGCTTCGGCTTCCTTTCCCTGCTGACCGGCAACCGGGTGAAGGCCCAGGTGACGGCCCTGGAGGATACCACCTGTTATCTGATCGACCGGGACCTGTTTTTTCGGCTTTTACGGACCCAGCCGGCCTTCGCCGAACAACTCTTCACCTCGATCCTGAAAAAATACGTGGACCGGCCCAACCGGGACCTGGGGAAGAAAGGCCTGCTTTACGGCGGCGCCGATCGCCTTTTTTTTACGACCCCCATCGGGGAACTGGCCCGGAAAGACCTCATTACCGCCCCCGAGGATGTGTCCATCCGGGAAGCCACCGAGATCATGTCCCGCAATCAGATCAGTTCCCTGGTCCTGGTCGATCCGCTCGGGCTGCCGGCCGGCATCATCACCACCAAGGACCTGCGGGACAAGGTCGTGTCCAAGGGGCGGGACCCCAATCTGCCCGTCTGCAAGATCCAGAGCGTCTCCCTGGTCCGGGTCGAGGCCGGCGAACACTGCATCGAAGCCCTCTTCAAGATGATCCATTACAACATCCATCACCTGCTGGTGGTGGACAATGGCCGGTTGAAAGGCGTTGTTACCACCCATGACCTGATGAAACTGCAGGGGGCCTCGCCCATTTCCCTGGTGCGGGAGATCGAAGGCCGCAATTCCCTGGAGAGTCTGGTCCCCCAGGGCGGCCGGGTTCAGGAACTGGTCGGGATTTTCCTGGGCGACGGCGTCAAGCCCGCCCAGATCCTGCGCGTCACCACCGAAGTCTATGACCGGCTGCTCCGCAAGATACTGGAACTCGTGGAACGAAAGCTGGGCGCTCCCCCGGTCTCTTATGGTTACCTGGCCCTCGACCGGGCCGGGCGCAAGGAGCAGTCCCTGGAAGAGGTGCAGCCCTACGCCCTGGTTTACGCCGACCCCCCTTCTCCGGCGCTGGAAAACGCGGCCCGGGATTATTTCACCCCTTTCTCGGCCCAGGTCGACGAGGCCTGGCAACTGCTCGGTTTCCGGACACCGGACCGCGAATTCAGGGCCGGGTACCCCGGTCACTGCCGCCCGCTCATGTCCTGGAAGGCCCAATTTGAAGCCTGGACCCGGCAGGGCGATGCCCGGTCGGCCCTGTCCTCTCTGCCTTTTCTCGACCTGAGACCCTTGGGCGGGGACCGGCAACTGGCCGGCGATCTGCAGGCCGCGCTTTGCCCCCTGCTGGCGCGGAGCCGCCCTTTCCTGAATGCCCTGGCCCTTTCCTTTTTAAAAAACTCCCCCCCGGTCAGTGCCTTTCGCCATTTCGTTCTGGAAAAAAGCGGGGAATTCATGGGCTGCTTCGACCTGGAACGCAAAGGACTGCAGCCCCTGGTCGATCTGGTCCGTTTTTTTGCCCTCGAGGCCGGGATTTCGGAAACCTCGACCCTGGAGCGGCTCCGGGCTCTAAAGGGGCGATCCCCCCGGATCCGGGAAAACGCCGAGGAACTGGAATACGGTTTTTCGTTTATGAGCGGATTGTGGCTGAAGAACCGCTGGGACCAGATAACCCGCGGGGCGGCGCCCCACTCCTATATGAACCCGGAGGCCATGAACTCCCTGGAACGCAAGACCCTGAAAGAAATCTTTTCCCTGGTAGCCCGGCTGCAGGGGCTGCTGCTGGAGAAGGTGCAACCGCTGAAATATTAATGGCAAGACCATGGTCGTCATGCCGGACTTGATCCGGCATCCAGGCAACTTAATACACGATCCTATAATTTGGGCAACGTATAAGCTGAAACAAAAATGAAGATCTTGACCTCTCCGGGTGAAGCCCAAAAGCACCTCGTCATGCCGGTGAAAACCGGCATCCAGGTGGGAAGGGATCCGTGCTCCCTGTCCCGCCGCCGGCGGGATGGCCTTCGCCAGGATGACCAGTAGGGGTGGGGTTAATCCCCACCCGCAGCCCGCTGCGGCTTGGGATAGACAGAGGCGGGGAGATTTGAAATCCCCCCCTACGAAATACTCCCCCGGGTGAGGGGAAAAAGCGGGGTAAGGGGAAACAAATTGCTTGATTTTTTTAAAAGCATAAAAATCAAAGCCAACTCGGGGCCTCCTCCGACGCCGCCGCTCGCTGCCGGGCTTTCGGTCCGGGAGGGCCGTTTCGTGGTCCTGGACACGGAATTGACGGGCCTGGACCGGAAGAAGGACAGCATCGTCTCCCTCGGCGCCGTCCGCATGGCCGGCGGTCGCATCGAGATGGGCCAGACTTTTTACCAGTTGGTGAACCCCAACCGGGTCATGAAACCGGAGAGTGTGGTCGTCCACGAGATCACCCCCTCCGAGGTGGTGGAAAAACCGGCCATCGGGCCTGTCCTGGCCGAATTCCTGACCTTCTGCGGCGAGGCCATCCTGGTCGGTCACTATGTCAACATGGATCTGGCCTTCATCAACCGGGAACTGCAACGGTCCCTGGGCCGGACCCTGGGAAACCCGGCCCTCGACACCATGGCCCTGGTCCACTGGCTCAAATGGAACAATCCCGACCAGGGCCCGGATGCCTTTTCGGCCAAAAACTTCGAATTGTATGAACTGGCCAAGGGACTGGGGATCCCGGTACAGGGCGCCCACAATGCCCTCATGGATGCCTTCATGACCGCCCAGGTCCTGCAGCGTCTCCTGCCCCGCCTGGAGCAGGCGGGCATCAAGACCCTGGGGGAACTCCTGAAAATCGGGGACCCCAAGCGGAAGCTGCAAGCCCAAGGGGCGGCTTTTTAAAAGCAGCGATCAGAGGTCATAATTGTTCTACTTTTATTTACAAACAAAAACCACGGAGGAGGTGAGTCTTCCGCCCTGAGGGCACTGACGGTCGGCTCTTCCGCTCGCCGGTTTCGCTGAACAGGCAGCGGAAGGGGAGGAGGAGGATAAAGTTTTTTGAGACCCTATTTACTTTTCAAGGAGGAACGCATGGCAACAAAACAGGATTTAGAAGCCTACTGGAAAGAAAACATCACCTGGGTGGTGATCCTGCTCACCATCTGGTTTCTGGTCTCCTACGTCGCCGGGATCCTGCTGGTCAACGTGCTCGAACCCTATTATCTCGGCGGTTTTCCCCTGGGCTTCTGGTTCGCCAACCAGGGGTCGATGGTGATCTTCGTCATCCTCATCTTCGTCTATGTGCAAATCATGAACGGCATAGACAAGAAATACGATGTTCATGAAAAATAACCGCCAAGAAAGGAAACCATTATGAGCATCTTAGCGTGGACCTGGATCGTTGTGGGGGCCTCTTTCGCCCTTTATATAGGCATCGCCTGGTATTCCAAGGCCAAGACCACCGGCGACTTCTACGTGGCCGAGCGACAGATCCCCCCGATCATGAACGGCATGGCCACCGGGGCGGACTGGATGTCGGCCGCCTCCTTCATCTCCATGGCCGGTCTGATCTCCTTTCTCGGCCGGGACGGGGCCATGTATCTCATGGGCTGGACCGGCGGCTACGTGCTGCTGGCCATGCTCCTGGCCCCTTATCTTAGAAAATACGGCAAGTACACCGTGCCCATGTTCGTGGGCGAGCGCTACTACTCCAACGGCGCCCGGGTGACCGCCGTCATCTGCGCCATCTTCGTCTCCTTCACCTATGTGGCCGGCCAGATGCGCGGCGTGGGCATCGTCTTCTCCCGCTTCCTGGAAGTGAGCATCAACACGGGCGTGCTCGTGGGCATGGCCATCGTCTTCTTTTACGCCGTCACCGGCGGCATGAAGGGCATCACCTACACCCAGGTGGCCCAGTACTGGGTCCTCATCGTGGCCTACATGATCCCGGCCATCACCATCTCCATCATGCTCACCGGCGTACCCATCGCCCAGATCGGGTT
>JALOOY010000563.1 GCA_025454185.1 Thermodesulfobacteriota bacterium | reverse complement strand
AAACACCCCAAAAATGGTGTAAGCCGGGACATTTTGTTCCGTAGCGGTCGGGTTTCGGCCGGTTTTGAGTCCCCGGGGAGGCACGCTCATAAATACCACCTCCGGATCACCGAGAATCTCGCCGGTGACCCTCGGTAGCGATTCATCGGGAGCGGGTTCCCTTACCTGTCCCATAGGGGCGGAGGGGATCCCGTAGGCCTTCCCGAGTTTCCCGGCCCAAGAGGCCATCATGACCCGCCTTTGGATTACCCCCTCAATGAGGCCTTTGACCCCGGCCAGCAGTCGTTCGTTGGTGGCCGGGTCATGAATGAACTCAATCGTCGGCGGCACTCCCGGTTGGGAACCGGAAGGCCCAAGAATTCTGTTGGAAAAGCCCTTGGGGAAGACCAGCGCCAGGGGGTAGGCCCCCTGCCGAACCAGCGCTTCACCCTTCTCCCGGTTAAGCTTCCGTCCGTCGAGGCTTTCATGAAAGATAAGGCCCGCCAGCGCTTTCCAATCCTCTCGGACCGATTGGGTCACCGGACCCTCGTCCAGGTTGACCACCAGAACCTCCAGGGGGCGGCTTCGGCTGCCGGCCTCGAACACGCCCTCGAGGGCATAACTCATGACCAGAATGAAAAAGGCGGGCATGGCGAAAAGCAAGGCCAGGGCTTGACGATCCCGCAGGATTACCTTCATCTCTTTCTCTAAGATGGCCAGAATGGATAGGACCATGTCTCTCGGATTCCCCTGAACCGCTCAATCCCGGATCGCCCGGCCGGTCAGTTGAATAAAGACCGTTTCGAGATTGGGTTCCAACATTTCGAGGGCCTTCAGGGGGAGGTGCGCTTCTGCTTGCAGGCTGACCAGGGCCTTCAGGGCCTGGTCCGTGTCCCCCACCTGGAGGTGAAACTGTTTTTCTGTCCGGTCGACTACTCGTATTTTGCCCAGGCCCTCGAGGCGCTTGCGTAATGCTGCTCCAACCGGCTGGCCGAATACGATGCGCACGATACCGCTGCCGAGGTTACGGATGAGGGAACGGGGCTCATCGAGGGCGATGATCCGCCCCTGGTCCATGACCGCTACCAAACGGCAGAGGGCCTGGGCCTCCTCAAGGTAATGGGTGGTATAGAACACGGTGGTCCCGCTTCGATTCAAGGCTCGGAGTCCCTGAAGAATTTCGGCGCGGCTTTGGGGGTCCAGACCCGCCGTGGGTTCGTCGAGGATCAAAAGCTGCGGATCGTGCAACAAACCAATGGCGATGTTCAGTCGCCTCATCAGGCCGTGGGAGAACCTCCCCACCCGCTCTCCCGCGCGGTCTTCCAAATGCACGAAGGCCAGGCATTCTGCGATGCGCCGCTGCAGCGGGCGGCCCCCCAGGCCATAAAGCCTGCCAAAAAAAGACAGATTCTCCCGCGCCGACAGGGAGGGATAGAAAGAAAGGGACTGGGGTACGATGCCGATCTTACGCTTTGCCTCGCGCGGGCGCTCCTGCAGATCAATGCCGGCGACGAGGATCCGGCCCCGAGAGGGGTGGATGAGGCCGGATATCATGGCAATGGTGGTGGTCTTGCCGGCGCCAGCCGGCAGCGGTTGTAGCGCTGGGCCATGATCAGGGGCAGGTTTTCGGCCAGGGCATAAAAAACCATTAGGAATCCGACCCACAGGGGGTTCCAGAAAAAAAAGAGCGGGGCGTAAAGGATAATTACCCAATGGACCGTTTCGGCCCGGCTGGTTTCGGTAAGGAACAACGAAAGGTAGGCAGGGCTTCTCCCTCGGAGTCTCTTTTTGGGAAAGCCCCGCGATCCCAGCAACGGGGCGGCATCGGGCAGGCGGTGTTTCCATTTCCCGATCTTGAAACGGATCCGGTAGAGATCCCCCTCTCGTTCCCAGCCCCGGGTGCGGCCGAGCCAATTTTCCGGATCAAAGGTGTCCGGACGGAGCCGGGCCAGGAGAAAGGCCGCTCCCAGATGGATAGCCAGCCAGGCCAGAACATCCACCACCACGGTCCAGAAGGTGCCGAGATGGATCAGGCGCATGCGGTTACCGGCTCCCTGAAGAGATCTTTACCGTCCGGCCCTTCCAGGTTACCCGTCGGAAAAGGAAGGTCCGGATTAGGGAAGTAGAAAAAACGGCCAGGAAGAAGAACAGCGGAATTTGAAAAAAGAGGGCCGTGACGAAGGTAAAGTTGCCTACTGAGGCAAGCATCCGGAAAATCTGCAGGACGTAAAGCAGGTCCATGACGGCCCAGATCGCCAGGGCGCTCCAGTCAGCCAGCAGGCCGTTCTGCAGGAGGTGCCGGGTGGTTGAAAATCCGCCCGAGATCCACAGCACGATAAGAACCAGCAGAAACGATGGAGTGCCCCGAAAGCCGACTCCCAGGCTCTTGCCGAATCCCTCCCGGAGAGAACGCAGGCCCGAAGGATACATACGGAAGGAAATCGCTCCTTTTCCGCCGAAAAGGTGCACCGGCAACCCTTTTTGCCGAAAGGCCTCCTCCATCCCCAGGCTTTCCAGTATCTCCCCCCGAATTCGCTCACCGGCATGCCCGCCGACCGCCAGGTAATCCCGGCGGGAACAGAGCATGCAGGGGCCGAAGGCCCCCCTGGGATTCAGCCAAGACCCCAGCAAGGTGAATGAACCGGTTCCGGCCAGTGAGATGAGATTGAAAAAGGCGGAAAGCCGCTCGTAGGGTCTCTCCATACGGTGATAAGGGTAAACGGAAACCAGCCCGCCCTTTCCCAGGTAGGTTTCGACCAAACGGGAAAAACCGCCAGGCTCCAGGACGGTATCGGCGTCCAAAAAAAGGATCAAGTCCCCCCGGGCCTGACCGACTCCCTGCCAGCAGGCCCAGGTCTTGCCGACCCAACCTTCGGGAAGTTCCGCGGAGGCAATCACCTTGCAGCCGGCCCTGATCCCCACCTCCCCGGTGGCATCTTCGGAGTGGTCATCGACGACGATGATCTCGTCCGGGCGCGGGTTGCCGTTTTTAATGGATCGCAGCAGGCGGTCGAGGTTTTTCTCCTCATTGCGTGCGGGTATGATCAGGGAAAGTGGGGGCACCCGGGTGCCGGGCTTGAACCTTCCCCTAAGCCGGGGGATCTTCCAGAAAAAAAGAAAACCAAAGAACCAGCAGGC
>JALOOY010000562.1 GCA_025454185.1 Thermodesulfobacteriota bacterium | reverse complement strand
GAGGCGCCGTAGGGGGAGCCGCCGGTGATTTCCTGCATGTTCAACAGTCGCTGTTCGGAGTAGGGGACACCCACGATGATCATACCATGATGGAGCAGCGTGCTGTGAAAACTGGTAATGGTCGTTTCCTGGCCTCCATGCTGGGTGGCCGTGGAGGTGAAGACGCTGCCCACCTTCCCGATCAGCCCTCCCTGGGCCCAGAGTTGTCCGGTCTGGTCCAGGAAGTTGCGCATCTGGGCGCACATGTTCCCGAACCGCGTCGGGGTGCCGAAAATGACGGCATCGGCCTCCGCCAGTTCATGGACCAGGGCCAGGGGGATATGGGCGAAGGTGTTGCGGGCCTGGGCGGCCCCGGTCCGCTCCAGGGCTTCCAGCGGCACCAGTTCGGCTACC
Organism: Thermodesulfobacteriota bacterium; assembly: GCA_025454185.1. GTDB lineage: Bacteria > Desulfobacterota > RBG-13-43-22 > RBG-13-43-22 > RBG-13-43-22 > JACRCK01. The sequence continues at coordinate 2,986 of JALOOY010000562.1, read as the reverse complement.
TGGTGCAGGCTCACGACCGCCCCTTCAACCGAGCGGGCCCCCTCGGCCACCGCCTCGGCCATCCGGTAAATGTGGCCATACATGCTGTAAAAGACTATCTGGATCTTCATGGCCCCCTCCCTTATTGTTTTAAGGTTCGTCCGATCTTTTGCCCCAGTTCGTAGGCGGCCTTCAGTGCCTGGTCGTCGGGGGCAAATTGAATCTTCAGCCCCCCGTCGACGATGTCCATTTTCATGGCCTCCAGTTCCTGATTGATCAGCTTGACCGCTTCCCCGCTCCAGCCGTACGACCCGAAGGCCGCGGCCAGCTTTTTGCGCGGTTTCAGCCCTTTCACGTAGGTCAGGAAGTCGCTGACCGTGGGGTAGAGGCCGTTGTTGAGGGTGGGGGAGCCGACCAGCAGGGCCCCGGCGTCCAGCACTTCGGTGACGATATCGCTGCGGTGAAAGGACCGCAGGTGCATGGGCCGGGCTTCGATGCCCTCGGCAATCAAGCCGGCTACGATGGACTCGGCCATTTTCTGGGTGCTGTGCCACATGGTGTCATAAACTACCACGGCCTTCTTTTGGGGTTCCTGGGTGCTCCAATCCACATACGCTTGGATGATTTTCATAGGCTCCTTGCGCCACATGATGCCATGGTCGGGGCAGATCAGGTGAATGTCCAGATTCATCTCCGTGACTTTCTGGACCAACTGGAGGATCAAATGGGAATAGAGCATCAGGATGTTGGCAAAGTATTTCTTGGCGTGCGGCATGATGGCCTCGCCGATTTCATCGTCAAACCGCTCCGGTCCGGCGTAATGCTGGCCGAAGGCATCACTGGAAAAAAGGATTCGATCTTCGGGGCAGTACGTGAACATGCTGTCCGGCCAATGGAGCATGCGGGTCTCCAGGAAATGCAGATTCCGTTTTCCGATGTTCAGGGTCCCGCCGTTGTCGACCGGGTGGTAGTTCAATTTCTCCCGGTAGTAGAGGGGGAGATTCTTGAGGCCCATCTTGGAACAATAGACGGGTTTGCTTTCCCCGATTTTGTGCATGATCCGGGGCAGGCCGCCGGAGTGGTCCGGTTCGGTATGGTTGCTGACTACATAGTCGACCTTCTTGGGATCGACAATCTCCCCGATGTTGGTCAAAAGCTGATCGGCGAACTCCTTCTTGACCGTATCGACCAGCGTGACCTTCTCATCCATAATCAGGTAGGCGTTGTAGGTGGTTCCCTGTTCCGTCAGGTAGCCGTGAAAATCACGGAGGTTCCAGTCGATGGCGGGCGATCTGTATGGGTTTCATTCCTTTCTCCTTTTTCCGGTGGGGGGAGCGGCGGAAGCCGCGGCCGGGGAGGGTATCTCGCAGGCAGCCGCGGGCATGGTGATTCGGGCCACCGCCCCCTTGTTCTTTCCGCTGGTCAGGCTGAAGGAGCAGCCCGCATGTTCCTCGATGATCCGCTTGGAAACGGACAATCCCAAACCCGTCCCGTGTTTTTTGGTGGTATAAAAAGGGACAAATATTTTTTCCTGGTCCGCCTCGGGGATTCCCGGGCCTTCATCGCTGACGGTGATCTCCAACTGGTCGGGCGTGCAATGGGCCCGGATCGTCAATTTTCCGCCCTGATCCATGGCCTCGATTCCGTTGCGCACCAGATTCAGGATGACCTGTTTCAGCTTGTTTCGATCCCCCTGTATGATCAGGGGTTCCTGCGGCAGGTCCAATACCGCCTCGATATTCCGGCCCTGGCTCTCTTCCAGGATCAGCGCATGGACCTCCTCCAGAACGGCCCGGATGTCGATCGGCTCCAGCTCCAGGGCCTTGGGCCGGTATAAATCCCGCAACTCACCGATCAAGGTTTCCAGACGGCTGACCTCGTCGGCAATGATCTGCAATTTATTCCGGCTCTTGGGTTCCGTGGTGGCGCGCAGCAACTGTCGGGCAAAGCCGCCGATCATGATCAAAGGGTTCTTGATCTCATGGGATACCTCGGCGGCCAGTTGTCCCAGGGCGGCCAAACGCTCGGATTCCATGACCTGGGACTGCAGGGCCTTGGTTTCTGTCAGGTCCTGGATAATCCCTGTAAAAAAAGTTTTGCCCCCGATGCTGGAGACGGAAAAAGAGATGGAGAGGGGAAAGGTTTCCCCATTCTTTCTCCGGGTCAGGAATTCCGACTGGTGGCCGATCAGCCGGGGGGTCCGATCCTCCAGATAGCGGGCTACGGCGGCGCGGTGGCCCTGGCTGCATTCGGGTGACAGCACCAGCCCCAGATCCTGGCCTAAAATCTCCTCCCGGGTTATGCCCAGTATTTTTTCGGCGGCCCGGTTGAAAATAACCACGCGGTGGTTTTCGTCGATGGTGACGAAGCCCTCATTGGTATTTTCGATGGCCCCCCGGAGTATGGTCAGTTCCTGTTCTGGGTTCCGGCCGGGATCATCTCTACGCATCGTTGCCGCTGAACGATGAGCCCGCTGCCGGCCTATTCCTTTTCAAACTGACCCTTGGAAGCCCCGCAAACCGGGCAGACCCAGTCTTCGGGCAGGTCCTCAAATTTGGTGCCGGCCTTGATACCGTTATCGGGATCCCCGTTGGCGGGATCGTACACGTAACCGCAGACTCCACAGACGTATTTTTGCATGGTCATTTCCTCCTGATGGTTGGTCATTAGAAATTAAAATTAAAAAATTGTTGCGACGCTGCCCCCGCAAAGCTAAAGTGGTCCATTTCGAAATTGTAACCATGTATTCTTGTCATCCTGGCGCAGGCCATCCCGCCGGCGGCGGGACAGGGAGCACGAGTCCATTCCCTCCTGGATGCCGGTTTTCACCGGCATGACGAGGTGCTGATAGACTCCATCCATAGTAGTCAAGCCCATCATTTCTAATACGTTGCCCAAATTATGGAATTAAGTACTAGACCACGACCTCGTAGCCGGCCTTCGTTATTTTTTCCTTAATCAATTCGGGGGCCACTGGCTTGGTTTCGGTAAAGGTTGCTTCCCCCTT
>JALOOY010000111.1 GCA_025454185.1 Thermodesulfobacteriota bacterium | reverse complement strand
AGCGTGCCGTCGGCGGAGCGGTCGAACTGCATGAAGACCAGGTTCCAGATCTCGACGTAGCGGTCGCCGTCCTCGTCCGGCGAGCCCGGGGGGCCGCCGGGGATGTGGGCGCCGTGGTCGTAGAAGATCTCGGTGCAGGGGCCGCAGGGGCCCGTGTCGCCCATGGACCAGAAGTTGTCTTTTTCCCCCAGACGGACGATGCGGGAGGTGGGCAGCCCGACCACCTGCTGCCAGAGCTGGTAGGCCTCGTCGTCCTGCTCGTACACCGAGGCGTAAAGTAGATCTCCGGGGAGACCGTAGACCCGGGTCAGCAGGTCCCAGGCGAAGCGGATGGCCTCGGCCTTGAAGTAATCGCCAAAGGAAAAATTGCCGAGCATCTCAAAAAAGGTGTGGTGCCGGGCGGTGCGGCCCACATTCTCCAGATCGTTGTGCTTCCCGCCGGCGCGGACGCATTTCTGGCTGCTGGCGGCCCGCAGGTAACCGCGTTTTTCCTCTCCCAGGAAGACCCGTTTGAAGGGGACCATACCCGCGTTGGTGAAGAGCAGGGTGGGGTCGTCCCGGGGGATCAGGGAGGCGCTTTTAACCACCTCGTGCCCGGCATGTTTAAAATAATCCAGAAAAGCCTGACGTATCTCTTTTCCTGTTTTCAAGGGGAATCCTCTTTTTCTTTTTTAAGATATTATTCCTTGGCCGCCGCTTCCTTGATCATCCCGAAGGTCTGCTTTACCTTCAACTCCACCTCTTCCAGCATGGCCGGATGTTCCTTGAGGTAGGTCCGGGCGTTTTCCCGGCCCTGGCCGATTCGTTCCCCGCCGTAGGAATACCAGGTCCCGCTCTTTTCCACGATATCGTGGGCTACGCCCAGGTCCAGCACATCGCCCACCTTGGAGATGCCTTCCCCGTAGATGATGTCGAATTCGGCTTCCTTGAAGGGTGGGGCGATCTTGTTTTTGACTACCTTGACCCGGGTGCGGCTGCCGATGATCTCCTGGCCGTCTTTCAGAGAGGCGATCTTGCGTATATCGAGGCGCAGGGAGGCGTAGAATTTCAGGGCGTTGCCGCCGGTGGTGGTCTCCGGGTTGCCGAACATGACCCCGATCTTCATGCGGATCTGGTTGATGAAGATCAGGGAGGTGTGGGTCTTGCTGATGGTCCCGGTCAGCTTGCGCAGGGCCTGGGACATGAGGCGGGCCTGAAGACCCATATGGGAGTCCCCCATTTCCCCCTCGATCTCGGCCCGGGGCACCAGGGCGGCCACGGAGTCCACTACCACCACGTCCATGGCGCCGCTGCGAACCAGGATTTCGGCGATCTCCAGGGCCTGCTCCCCGTTGTCCGGCTGGGAGACCAGCAGGTCGTCGCAGTTGACACCCAGTTTGTTGGCGTAGGCCACGTCCAGGGCATGTTCGGCGTCGATAAAGGCGGCCATGCCGCCCTGTTTCTGGGCCTCGGCGATGGTGTGCAGGGCCAGAGTGGTCTTCCCCGAGGATTCCGGACCGTATATTTCGGTGATCCGGCCCCGGGGTATACCGCCAATGCCGGTGGCGATGTCCAGCGACAGGGACCCGGTGGGGATGAAGGGGACGTCGGCAGCCAGGGCCTCGGCCCCCAGGCGCATGATGGCCCCTTTCCCGAACTGTTTTTCAATCTGGGACAGGGCCACTTCCACGGCCTTGCCTTTCTCGAACTCGGCTTTCATGGTTCCTCCCTTATGTTCCGGTGAGTGGAAAAGTGTTGATAACGGTGTAAACGGGTCCCGCGGGTTTCAGGTCGCTTCGGAACAGGACCACCTCGCGGACGGTGAAGGGTCCCGAATCCGGTTCTTGCCAGTTGGCTAGCCGGGAAAACAGTTTTTCATTGGGCGCCCCGGTCTTGTTCCGTCCCAGGGTCAGATGGGGGTTGAAAGGCCTGGTCTCCCGGGGAATTCCCATCTCGAAAAAGGCCTCTTCCAACCGGATCCAGAGATTTTTCAAGGCCTCCTGATCCCCCCCGAGTCCGGCCCAGACCACCCGGGGGCGCCGGATGTTGGGAAACCCCCCGACCCCCCGCAGGACCAGATCAAAGGGCCGGCAGGCCGGCACGGTCCTGGCAACGGCGGCGCTGATCTGCCGCACCGTCTCCTCCGGGATGGAGCCGAAAAATTTCAACGTCAGGTGCGCCTGATCCGGGTTTACCCATTTGATCCCTGCAGTGCCTGGTCGCAAGAGGGCCACATCCCCGGCCAGCCGGTCCTTGACCTCCCGGGGCAGGTCAACGGCCAAGAAGGAGCGAATCATGCTGCAGGGCTCTCCGCACCCAGTCCAGGGCCGTGTAAGCGGTCATGATCTTTATCTGCTGCCGCCGGCCCCCGAAAAGATAATGACCGGCTCTGGCCCCTTCGGAAGAGGCCAGGGCGATCCAGACCGTGCCCACCGGCTTTTCCGGGGTACCGCCTCCGGGGCCGGCAATGCCGGTTACGGCCAGTCCCAGGTCGGACCGGCTCCGTTCCCGGACGCCGGCGGCCATGGCCAGGGCCGTATTTTTGCTGACGGCCCCGTAACGATTCAATGTCCGTGCCGGCACACCCAGCAGGTCCCTTTTGGCCCGGTTGCTGTACACCACCAGGCCCCGGTCGAAATAGTCGGAACTCCCCGAGATGTTGGTAATCCGGTGGCCGATCAGACCGCCGGTGCAGGACTCGGCCACGGCAAGGGTCAGCCCCTTTCTCCGGAGCAGTTCCCCCAGGACGGATTCCAGGGTCTCGTCGTTCCGCCCCACGATGGTGTCTCCCAGCCGGGCCTCAATTTCCTTTTCCAGCTTGTCGAGCAACTGGTCGGCCTGGAAGGCCTTCTCGGCCCGGACCAGGACCGTCAAATGGTTTTCCGGAAAATTGGGATAAAAGCCCAGTTGCACCGACCCGTCTTTTTGCTCCAGGTCCTGAAGACGGCGGTTGATTTCCGGTTCCAGCAGACCGAAGATCTTGTAGATGCGCTGTTTGGAGACCTGTTGATCGGGTCGATCCTGAAGCAGTCGGGGGATGACTTGTCGGTCCAGGAGGCGGTGCATCTCCGCCGGAACACCGGGCAGGAAAAAGAAAGGAATTCCTTTTTCTTCCAGAAAAAAGCCGGCGGCCTTGGGGCGGGGGTGAAACAACTCCACCCCTTCCGGGATCCAGGCCATTTTTTCAAACAGGGGATCCCAGGGCAGCCCCCTGTTTTTGAGAAACTTTTTGATCTGATTCAACAACGAGCGGTGCAGGCGCAGAGGGCGGCCGAAGGTCCGGGCTGCCACCTCCGCGGTAATATCGTCCAGGGTTCCTCCCAGGCCCCCGGTAATCACCACGGCCTCGGCCCTTCTGCCGGCCCGGAGCAGGGCCGAGCGGATGTCCCGAGGCCGATCGGATATAAAGAGGATCCGGGTCACCTGGAAACCGTGGGAACTCAGGCGGCCGGCGGCATAGCCGGCGTTTTGATCCAGGATCCGGCCGGAGGTCAGTTCGTTGCCGATGCCGATTATTTCTATTTTAAGGGACATAATATTAATGCTTTTTGCAAAAAATATACCGACCAATGACGCTAAGGGCCCCAGGTCTGTTATTGCCCCCTTGGGCTCAGCCGCTTAGGAACATGATCAGGCGCACCAAAACATTGGTATAGATCCCGGCCAGGACATCATCCAAGACAATGCCCCAGCCCCCCGGCAGCTCCCGGTCTATTTTCCGAATGGGAAAGGGCTTGAAAATGTCCATAATCCGGAAAATAAAAAAAGCCCCGACGACCGTAAATCCGGTAAACGGCAGCCAGCAGGTGGAAGCCAGGTAGCCGACCGTTTCGTCCACCACCACCCGGGAAGGGTCCTTCTGCCCCCAGGCCCGGGCCGCCCGGCCGGATAGGAAAACGGCGGCCAGGATGAAAAGAACCAGGGCGCCGGCCTGGACTTCCGGGCGGTAACGGGAAAGGCCGTAAAAAATCGGGACCCCCCACAAGGTGCCGAAAGTCCCCGGGGCGAAGGGCAGGCAGCCGAGGAAAGCCCCGGAAGCCAGAAACTTAATGACCATCCGGTGATTTTTATAATTTTATAGAGCGGTTGTCAAGATTTCCCATGAACCGATTCACTCTCGGGAGGCATTTTAGGGCACCACCCTGCCACCGTATTGTCAGTCTACGGAAAAAAAGCCGACAGCACTTTTGCCTGTCTGGACTGATCGGAGCGTCCCTTCGGCCGGGAGCAGTTTAGTACAGGATTCTATAATTTGAACAACGTATAAGCTCAAACAAAAATGAAGGGCTTGACCACTCTGAATGAAGCCCGGCAGCACCTCGTCATGCCGGTGAAAACCGGCATCCAGGAGGGAAAGGACCCGTGCTCCCTGGATCCTGGCCTGCGCCAGGATGACCAGAATACGCGGTTATAATTACGAAATGGAGCACTTAGGTTTTAGTACGAAAATAAAGACCGAACATCTAACATCGAATGTCCAACAACCAACATCGAATTCTGGTAATATATTATTTTTGTTAGAATTTTAATGCTTCTTGGGTGTGACGCCCTGCGCTTTGCCTGGGCGGTCACGAGAAGTGTCCCAAAAATATTTTTTTTCGCCGGGGTTGATCCACTGACAATATGGTGGCAGTCAGGGGGTGCAATATTAGCCAAAAATTCAAATCAAACGCAGCAGGAGGTCCCCATGTCACAGCTTTATTTTCAACAGAAACGGTATTTATGGGAGGTCAGCAAATCCGGCGTCTGGGGGTGGGTGTCCCTGGCGGCCTGGGTGCTTTTTTCGGTGTTCAACCTGGGGATGGTGATCGGCATGTTCGTCAAGTATTTAAAACCCTGAGGGATGTCCTTCATTCGGAAGGGATCTGTTTTTTTAGATCGAAATGCCATTTCCAGATCTGGTAGAGGGCCGGGTAAACCAGCAGCTCCAATAAAAATGAGGAGAAGATGCCCCCGACCATTGGAGCGGCAATCCGTTTCATCACGTCCGATCCGGCGCCGACCGACCACATGATCGGGACCAGGCCGATGAAGGTCGTGCTGACGGTCATGAACTTGGGCCGGAGCCGGCGGACCGCCCCGTAGCGAATGGCTTCCTGCAGGTCGGCCAGACTATTGAGGCGTCCTTCTTTCTTGGCCTGTTCATAAGCCAGATCCAGGTAGAGGAGCATGAAGACCCCGGTCTCGGCATCCACGCCCAGCAGGGCGATGAGCCCCACCCAGACCCCGATGCTCAGGTTATAGCCGAGAAGATAAAGGATCCAGAAAGCGCCGATGGCGGAGAAGGGCACGGCCAGCAGAACGATGCAGGTCTTGGTCAGCGACCGGGTATTCAAATAGAGAAGCAGGAGAATGAGAAACAGGGTGATGGGCACGATCACGGCCAGCCAGTCCTTGGTCCGCTGCCAGGCCTGGTAATCGCCGCTCCAGGCGAAGGCGTAGCCGGAGGGGACCTGCACCGCTTTCCGTAACAAGCGGTCCGCCTCCTCGATGTAGCCGTTCGGATCCCGATCGGCTACATCCACATATACGTAGCCGGAGAGCAGCCCGTTCTCGTTGCGGATCATGGAAGGACCGCTGCTCAAGCGGATGGTCGCCAGATGACCGAGGGGGATCTGTCTTTGTCCATCGGAAACGGGCACCAGCACCCGCCGCAGAGCCCCCAGGTCGGACCGGAAGTCGCGCTTGTAGCGCACATTCACCGGGTAGCGCTCCCGCCCCTCCACGGTGGTGGTCACATTGTCGCCGCCGATGGCGTTCTCCACCACGGTCTGGGCCTCCCGCATGCTTAGGCCGTAGCGGGCCAGCTCCTCCCGGTCCCAGTCGAAATCGATGAAATAGCCGCCAGCGGTCCGCTCGGCGAAGACGGCCCTGGTCCCCCTGACGGCGGGTAGCAGGGATTCGATCCGGCCGCCGATTTTCTCGATGGCATTAAGGTCCGATCCGGTGATCTTGAGTCCCACCGGTGTGCGCAGCCCGGTGCTCAGCATTTCGAACCGTCCCTTGATGGGCATGGTCCAGGAGTTGGCCAGGCCGGTGATCTTGAGCGCCTCGTTCATCCGGCTGATGAGTTCTTCCTGGGGAATATGATCGGGGGTGACACGGCGCAGCAGGGCCGTGAGGAAGTC
>JALOOY010000110.1 GCA_025454185.1 Thermodesulfobacteriota bacterium | reverse complement strand
TTCGTTGGCGCTTTTGTTCTTGGTCAAATCGTCGATTTCGGTAAGCATGGCCTTGTACTCTTTGTTGTTCTTGACCTCCATGAGCTTGGCCCGGCTCTTCCGAATCCGCTGTTCCATCTCCTCCACTTCTTTTTCCACGCCCCGGCGCTTCTTTTTAAACCCTTCCAACTCCTCCAGGAGCTGTTCGTAATCCTGCCGGGCTTCCTGCACCTCCTGATCGATCCCGGCGGCCAGTTTGGGATGTTCCAGGACCCGGGCCTTCACCTGAGCGATCTCGCTATCGATTTCCTGCAAATTGATCAACCAACGAAGTTGTTCCTCCATACCGTTCCCCCATGTGATCCCAGCCAAAACGAGTTTGTTTTTTTGGCTTAAATTCGAAACGCGACATCCGAAAGGAATAGCCTGTTGCGCATTTCTGATGGTACCCCTTCCGTTGAACCGTTCCCCTCCGGTCCGGCGCCTGCCGGTCAGAACGACTGCACATACGGATCTCCCGGCAGCAGGAACACCTTGACTGCCACTCCCCAGCCCTGCTCCCGGTCGGCCCCGGTCAACAGGTTGGCCAACTCCGGAAGGATCCATTTTTCCGAACAGTAATGGCCGATGGTCACCAGGACCGGACCGGCCTCCAGGCATTCGATCGTGGGATGGTAGCCGACCTCCCCGGTCAACAGGACCTGAACCCCTGCCTTCCGGGCCGAGGGGATGGCCGTCCGTCCCGACCCCCCGCAGACAGCCACCGAGGCCACCCGGTCGGGAACGGCGCCGGCCACCTGAATAAGCGGGGCCTCCGTCCGCTCCTTTAAAAGCCGGATGAAAGCCTCCCAGGCCAAAGGCGGATCGAAAACCCCCATCCGGCCCAGCCCGGCCCCCGGCACAGGTCCCTGAAGCGGATACAGGTCATAGGCCATTTCCTCGTACGGATGAACGGTCCGCAGCTTTTCCAGCAGCCCGGGGACCGCAGCCGGAGGGACCAGCATTTCCAGCCGCGACTCGCTCACCCGGCTTTCCCGGCCGGCGTCCCCCCGGAAAGGCCGGGTATCCCGGTCCGGGGTAAAGCGCCCCTCCCCCCGCACCGTGAAGCTGCAGTGATCGTAGGCCCCTATCCGGCCGAGGCCGGGCGTGCGGCGCAGGGTCTGCACCACGACCTCTTCGTAACCGACCGGGACAAAAAGGACCATTTTCAACAGCCCCCGGTCCAAGGGCTCCAGAGGCCGCAGGGCCTGCAGGCCCAGACGGCGGGCCAGGGCCGTGCTGACCCCCTCGGGCGCCGCATCCAGGTTGGTATGGGCCACCCAAAGGATCACGCCGTTCCGAATCAACTGCCCTATGGTCCGGCCGGGCTCCCGGTCCGTAGCCACCCGGGCCAGGGGGGAAAAGATCAGGGGATGGTGGCAGAGCAACAGATCAATCTGCTCCGTAAGGGCCCAGCGCACGGCCTCCGGAGTGGCCTCCAGGGCCAGGCCCACCCGCTCCACTGGTCGCGCGGCATCGCCCACCTGGAGCCCCACCGCATCCCAATCCTCCGCCCAGTGAGGCGGGAAGCGGTCCTCCAGCCAGTCCAGGATTTCCCGGGCCCGGACGGTCATGGGGCCAATAAAAAAGGCGCCCCTCCCGTCAGGCGCCTTTTTTCCACGAAGGCCCCGCTTCCGCGGGGTTGTACTGGATTGCCGTTCACATGGGCCATGCTGAAAAAAATCGTTGCCATCGCTTCGCGGGGTTTCATGGTGGGCCCACCTGGCCTCGAACCAGGGACCTTCCGGTTATGAGCCGGTGGCTCTTCCAACTGAGCTATGGGCCCGTTCGAGTTCAATGTATGCGAAGAGCCGCTCCTTGTCAACCCGTAATCCCCCTATTCGACAAAACTTTTAAGCCGTTTGCTCCGGCTGGGATGACGCAGTTTCCGCAAGGCCTTGGCTTCAATCTGACGGATCCGTTCCCGGGTCACATCGAAATCCCGGCCCACCTCCTCCAGGGTGTGGTCGGCCCTTTCCCCGATCCCAAAGCGCATGCGCAGCACTTTCTCCTCGCGGGGCGTCAAGGTAGACAACACTTTCCGGGTCTGCTCCGAGAGGTTGAGCCGAATCACGGCTTCGGCCGGGGACATGATCTTCTTGTCTTCTATAAAATCCCGGAGGTGGCTGTCTTCCTCCTCCCCAATGGGGGTCTCCAGGGAAATGGGCTCTTTGGCAATCTTCAGGACCTTGCGCACCTTGTCCAGGGGAAATTCCATCCGTTCGGCGATTTCCTCCGGCGTCGGTTCCCGGCCCATTTCCTGGACCAGATAGCGGGCGGTTCGAATCAGCTTGTTGATGGTCTCGATCATGTGGACCGGGATGCGGATCGTTCGGGCCTGGTCGGCGATGGCCCGGGTGATGGCCTGGCGCACCCACCAGGTGGCATAGGTGCTGAATTTATACCCCCGCTGGTATTCGAATTTGTCCACGGCCTTCATGAGGCCGATATTGCCCTCCTGGATCAGGTCCAGGAACTGCAGACCCCGGTTGGTGTATTTCTTGGCGATGCTGACCACCAGGCGCAGGTTGGCCTCGATCAGCTCCCCTTTGGCATTCTTGGCTTTGTTTTCCCCTTCGTCGATCTGCTTGAGGATCTTTTTGAGGGCCTTGGCGCTCATCTTCGATTCCTGTTCCACCCGGCGGATTTTACGCTCCCCGTTGCGGATCCGGCGATCAAGCTCCAGCAACTGGTCCTTACCCAGGCCGGTGGCCCGGCTCAGAGACCGGGCCTGCCCGTCCTGTTTGAATTTCCGCAGGGCTTTTTTCAGGTCAGCCAGCGGCAGGGCCGTTTTCCCGACCGTTTCCTGGATTTCCCGGTCCCCTTTTTCAATGCGGTCGGCAAAGGCCCGCAGCTTGTTGACCACCCGGTCGATTTGCCTTTTGTCCAGCCGCAGTTCCTTCAGGCGTTCGATGATCTTACGTTTGTTTTCGTCGATCTGGTCCCGTATTTTTTTCTTCCGAACCGCGGCCAAGTCCTGGGGCAACTTTTCCTGCAGTTTCTGGTTTTTTTCATAAATTTCCTTCACTTCCAGGAACAACTGGGACACTTTCTTGCGATGGGCCTCGGTTTCGACAAAGAGTTCGTCGTCGTCCATGTCGCGGACGATCTCCCGCAGCTTGACGATGCCCTGTTGGAACTTTTCGCCCAGGGTGATGAACTCCCTGATGCCCACCGGCGACTCCAGCAGGGAATCCATCACCTCGTGTTTGCCCTCTTCGATTCGTTTGGCGATCTCCACTTCCCCCTCGCGGGTCAGCAGCGAATAGTAGCCCATTTCCTTGAGGTACATTTTTACGGGATCCGTGGTTTTGACGCCCATTTCCGGACCCCAGCGGAGTTCCTCTTCCTCCTCTTCCTCCGGCCGGTCCTCCTCGGCCTTGTCCCGGGTCCGGCCCCGGGGGGCACCTTCCATGAGCTGGATTTCGGTCTCTTCGAACAACAGCAGCATATCCTCGATCGGTTCGGTGACTACCAGGTCCGAAGGCAGCGATTCGCCGGTTTCTTCCAAATCCAGATATTCCTTCTCTTTGGCCATGGAAATGATCTTCAGTTCTTCCAGAGAGGTGTTTTTCGCCATATCGACTCCTTAATTTTTTGAAGAAACACGCAGGGCCTTTCGCTGTTCCAGCAAAACCTGTTTCTGTTGGAGCAGGTCCTTCAATTCCGCGCTGAGCCCCGGCCCGGCCTGTTCCCGGATGGCCTGCTGGAGGTTCTGCTCCTGGCGGCGCAGCCCCCGCAACTGCAGGGCGCGGATCAGGTCTTTCAAAAAAAGTTCCCGGTCCGCCCCTGCCGGAAATTCTTTGAGGGCCATGGCCGTCACCCGGCTTTTCAGATCCTCTTCCTCCAGCCGTTCCAAAATCAAAGCCACGTCCGGCTCCCCCCGTTCCGCCGCTACCTGGCGCAGGACCTCGAAGATCCGCACGGCCTGGGGGTGATGCATAATCTCCGGCAGGTCATAGGGCTCCAGACAGGCCAGGGCCCCGGGGATGCCGAGCAAGGCCTCCAGCACAGGCCACTCCAGCCCCTGGACCTGGGAGCGCCGGATTTCCCCCCGCAGTTGCTCGGGGGCCCCGGCGGAACCCGATTTCCGAACCAATTCCTTGCGGATCACCGTTTCGTCGATGGCGAGCCGCTCACTGATCAATCTATTATAATAAGCACGCTCCACCTCGGAGGAAAGGCCCTTCAAGGCGGGCAGCAGGCGTTCCAGCAGCCGAATCCGGTTTTGGATGTCGCCGGGGACCTCCGCCAGGTGGTGTTCAAAATAGAAAGTCCACATGGGCTGCGCCTGGCGCAGTTCCTCGGCAAACCGTTGCGGCCCCACCCGGTTCATAAACGTGTCGGGGTCGTCTTCCGGGGGCAAAATTTTGATCCGGGCCGTCACCCCCTCCTGATGAAAGACGGCCACACTGCGCAGGGCCGCCTGGCGACCGGCCGGGTCGCCGTCGTAAATCAGGACCAGTTCCTCGGCCAGACCCTTCAGGCGGCGTACCTGGTACGGGGTCAGGGCGGTTCCGAGGGTGGCCACCGTCTGCTGAAAGCCCTGGCGGAACAAGGTCAACAGGTCGAAATACCCCTCCACGATCAGCACCTGCCGCTGCCGGCGGATGGCCGGCAGGGCCTGGGCCAGGCCGTAGAGCAGACGCCCCTTGGAAAAAAGGGCCGTTTCGGGCGAGTTGAGGTATTTGGGGGGATCTTCTCCCAGGGCCCGGCCCCCGAAAGCCACCACTTGTTTCCGTTCGTTGAAAATGGGAAACATGAGGCGGTTGCGGAAGCGGTCGTAGTACCCGCCTTTTTCGTTCTTGACCGCCAATCCGGCCTGCTCCAGCAGTTCCGGCTGGACTTTTTTCTGGAACAGGGTCTTGGTCAGCCGGTCCCAGCCCGCCGGGGCCAGCCCCAGGCCGAAGGCCTCGCCGGTGGGCTCGTCCAATCCCCGTGATTCCAGATAGTCCCTGCCCCGACGCCCCTCCGAACCTTCCCGCAGGCAGCGGCGGTAGAAATCCGCTGCCAGGCGCTGGACCTCCAGCAGGGCCTCCCGCTGCCGGGTCTGGGCCGGATCTTCCCGGGCGGCCGCCGACCGGGGTACGGCCAGGCCCTGTTGCGCAGCCAGTTCCTCCACGGCTTCGGGAAAGCTCAGATTGTGCAGGCGCATCAAAAAACCGAAGACATTTCCGCCCTGGCCGCAGCCGAAACAATGAAAAAACTGCTTTTCCTCGTTGACCGTAAAGGAAGGGGTCTTCTCCTGGTGAAAGGGGCAGAGCCCCTGAAAGTTCCGCCCCGCCTTTTTTAAGGTAACATAACGAGAAATGACGGAAACGATGTTGGATGTCTCCTTCAGTTGGGCCACGAAAGATTCGGGGATGAGCGAGCGGGTCTTATCCATCCAACCGTCGGTCGATTCGCTGGGGTAAACGGGTATGCAGAAATACGGAAGATGTGGATGACGGAATCAAGAGGACCCGGCGCGGGGGCGCGGCCCCCTTTTTCCAAAAATTGGAAGCTCCCGGCAGTTGCTGGCCGAGAGCCTCATTCCCGATGCGGCCATCGATGGCGGAAGCGAAAGGCCGGTCCTCAGATCGCGGCCAACTGCTTTTGCACGATGGTGCGGACCTGTTGTCCTTCGGCCCTGCCGGCCAGCCGGGCCAGGGCCGGTTTCATGACCCGTCCCAGGTCCTGGGGACCGGCGGCCCCTACTTCCCGGATGATCTCTTCCACCACAGCACGGACCTCGGTTTCGGAAAGGGACGGCGGAAGGAAGCCCTGGAGGACGGCCAACTCGGCTTGCTCCTTTTGGGCCAGGTCCCGGCGGTCGCCTTTTTCAAACTGTTCTGCCGCTTCCTGGCCCTGCCGGACGAGTCCCCGGATCACGGCCAGGACCTCGGCCTCTTCCAAGGGACCCCGCCGCTCCACCTCCCGGTTTTTCAAGGCAGTACGCAGGAGACGGAGGATGGATAGGCGGAGTGTATCCCTGGACTTCAGGGCCTCCTTGAAAGCGGCGTCGATCTGGTCAGCCAGGGCCGTCATGACTCAAATTTTCTCATCCGACGGAGTGCTCTTTTTTTGGCAGCCAAGGCCTTTTTTTTCCTCTTGACACT
>JALOOY010000109.1 GCA_025454185.1 Thermodesulfobacteriota bacterium | reverse complement strand
GGGCAGCCCCCTGCGCCGGCCCATAGAAACCATCCAGGAGTCCGGGAAAAAGGCGGCCGCCATCGTTCAGGACCTGCTGACCCTGGCCCGGCGGGGTGTCGCCGTTTCCGAAATCGTCAACCTGAACGACGTGGTGCGGGAATTCGTGGCGAGTCCCGAATTTCAGCGGCTCCGCTATTTTCACCCCCTGGTGACCCTGACGACCCGGCTGGATCCGGAACTGTTAAATACCCTAGGGTCACCCGTTCACTTGTCGAAAACGATCATGAATCTCATATCCAACGCCGCCGAAGCCATGCCCGAGGGAGGGGAGATCCGGGTGGCCTCCTTCAACATCATTCTTGACCAGCCGGTAAACGGGTATTCAGAGGTGCGGCCCGGGCCATACACCGTCCTGCAGGTGACCGATCAGGGTATCGGAATCTCCCCGGAAGACATCCAGCGCATTTTCGAACCCTTCTATACCAAAAAGAAGATGGGACGCAGCGGAACGGGTCTGGGGATGGCGGTGGTTTGGGGCACGGTAGAGGATCATCAGGGCTACATCGATATCCAAAGCGCTTCCGGACGGGGAACAACGGTGGCCCTCTATTTACCCGGCACCCGTCAGCAAGCGGCCGCCGCCGTCCGCGCCAACCCCCTGGATCAATACCGAGGTCACGGTGAAACAGTGCTGGTGGTGGACGATTTACGGGAACAGCGGGAAATCGCCACCGGCTACGAAGCCAAAGCCGTGGCCAGCGGCGAAGAGGCCGTGGCCTTTATCCAAGAGGAGAAAGCGGACCTGGTCCTACTCGATATGATCATGGATCCGGGGATCGACGGATTGGAAACCTATCAGCAAATCTTGCAATACGCTCCCCGCCAGCGGGTCCTTATCGCCAGTGGATTTGCGGAATCCGAGCGGGTGAAAAAAACGCAGCAACTGGGCGCCGGCGCCTACCTCCGTAAACCCTATACAGTAGAGGCCCTGGCCCGGGCGGTCCAGGTGGAATTGGCTCCGCGGGAGGGAATGGCCGCTTGAGGGCTCCCGGTTTACCGTCCCCCCCTGGCCGGGAGCCCCGGACTATGGAAGACGGAGCCGGCCCCCCGGCGAAGGAACGGCCCCGTCTGTATTGCACCTTACCCGGAAGCCTCACCGGCTTCCATTTCCTGAATCCGTTTTTTAATCCTGTCCAGCTCGCCTTGCAAGGCTTCCGCCTGGCCTTTGAGCGACTGCTTTTCCAAATCCGGATTGGAGGCGGCCCATGAAGGACCCCAACCGGGGTTGGAACCGAAAAACCAACGGCAAAACCCCCTGCCGCCCCAGCCGGGACCCGGCCCCCAACTCCTGCCGAAAAGGCTGGCCCATCCAGACCTATTAAAACCGGGCATCCCGAAGCCGGCGCAATACCTGCCGCCCCGGCCGGTCATCGGCCCCTGACCCGCAGGGCCGGTTCCGTCTCCTCTGGGCATGATTATCACTCCTTTCGAAAAGTGGACAAGAACTTCCTTATTGACCTCTGTTAAACCAGCGATCGCCTATTCCCAGGCTGGAATTACTTTTCCGGCCACGGCCCAGACCAAGGCGGCGCCAAAAACCCCCGCCGGCTCTCCCGGAAAGCAGTCCCGACTGCCCCGTGCTCCCGGATAATTTTCGGCTCAGCAATCCCCTGGGCGAGCCGGTTTCGCAAAGTCCGAGGCCCCGGCCGGTCAGGGGCCCTTTTCCGAACGGCCCTGTTTTGTCTCCGCGAGGCATAAACATCACCTCCTTTCCGTCTTTTCCCATTTTTCCCCACTCCACTGCCGTTTAATCAACCGGCGGCAGCCGGCCGGCCGGCCCTGGGGGACCCAGCCGGGCATTCGAAAGCAGGGTCGATGCAGAGACCCGCTCAAAAAAGCCCGCAGGACGGCCTCGATGTCGCCGCAGACAAAGCCGATCACCCGGACGCCGGACGCCGCCAGGGCCGTCTCCAGGGGAGTAGAAACCGCCCCGCAGATCAGGACCTGGGTTCCCAGGCCGGTTACCTCCTTAGCCCGGCTCAGGGGATCATGATGGTTCAACGTTTTGGGTTCCCGTTTGATTTCCCGACCCCCGGCGCATTGAATCAGGTAGACGTTATCGGAAACGTCGAAGACCGGGGCGACCCTTCCCTGCCAGTGAGCCAACGCGACTTTCATGGTATTGGGTAATTGCAATCCCGAGACCAAGGTGGGTAAATTCTAATAATCGATTAAAATCAATTGAGTTGGCCTTCCTTCCCGGAAAGGATTGACATTAATCATTCAAAATACAATTATACTAAAAGAGAAAATTTTTATTTTGCACGATTGGAAACGGGGACGAAGGGGGGCGGAAGATGAATTCGGAGGAGGAAAAAAGCCTGCGGGAGGTAATCCTGGACTCCATCAACGAAGGGGTCTTCACGGTCGATCACGAATGGCGCATTACGGCCTTTAACAGTGCCGCCGAAAGGATAACCGGCGTTTCCCGCCGGGAGGCCTTAGGACGCTCCTGTTCCGAGGTGTTTCATGCCGATATCTGCGAAAAGGATTGCGCCCTCAAGCGCACCTTCACCACCGGTAAACCGATCGTCAATGCCACGGCCTGCATCATCGACAACCGGGGCCGACGGGTGCCGATCCGCATCGCCACGGCCATTTTAAAAAACCGTGCCGGCCGGGTCATCGGGGGTGTAGAGACCTTTCAGGACCTCAGCCAGGTGGAGGAACTGCGCAAGGAATTGCACCACCGGCACTCCTTTGAAGACATCATCGGGCGCAGCCCGGCCATGATGCAGTTGTTCGAGTTGGTCCCCCAGATCGCGGACAGCAACAGCACGGTGCTGATCGAAGGCCCGAGCGGCACCGGAAAAGAGCTTTTCGCCAAAGCCATCCATAACCAGTCCCCCCGCCGGAAGAAGCGTTTTCTGGCCGTGAACTGCGCGGCCCTGCCGGACACGCTGCTGGAGAGCGAACTGTTCGGGCACAAGGCCGGGGCCTTTACCGATGCCAAACGTGAAAAGGTGGGCCGCTTCGTCCTGGCCAACGGGGGCACCCTGTTTCTGGACGAAATCGGGGACATCTCGCCGGCCATGCAGGTTCGTCTCCTGCGGGTCCTGCAGGAACGGCAGGTCGAGCCGCTGGGGGGACTGGAACCTGTTTCCGTGGATGTCCGGGTCATCGCCGCCACCCATCAAGACCTGGCCGGACTTATTCAAGCCGGCCGTTTCCGCGAGGACCTCTATTATCGCCTCCATGTCATTCATTTGAAGCTGCCGCCCCTGAAAGAACGGCGGGAAGACATCCCGCTCCTCGTGGATCACCTGGTGGATAAGTTCAACCGCCTGCAGGGGAAGCAGATCGCCGGGCTTTCCCAGGAGGCCCTGGCCCGGCTGCTGGAGTATGATTATCCGGGTAATGTCCGTGAACTGGAGAATATCATCGAGCAGGCCTTTGTGCTCTGCCGGGGCGGGTTGATCGACGTGGCCCATCTGCCGCCGGAAATGCGGGCCACCGGCGAAGGTCCCGGAAAAACCCTGGGCCCCATGAGCCTGGAAGCCATGGAGCGGCGACTTATCATGGAAACCCTGTGGCGCTGTTCGGGAAACCGCAAACAGGCCGCCCGGGAGCTGGGCATCGACGTGAGTTCCCTCTACCGCAAGATCAGGGCCCTGCAGCTCGAGGTGCCGGAAACGGACGGCCGCAGCCGGAAAAAATAAACCCCTTCGGAGCGGCCGGCCCTTAAATATCATACAGGCCATGAGCGGGCTCCGACCTTTTTTCTCTCCTTGACCAGTCCAGGGACATATTTTATACTCATCCCCAAATCAAGAACACGGTTTCCCAAGAATGATCTTCTCTCCCTGGCGGGCCCTTCGAGGTCGCCTGATATTCGGGAGCTATTAATACAATTATGGCCCACGTGACCGAAACAACAGACCTGCATGTCCCCGCCCCTGCAGACCAAGTCCAGCCCATCCGCAGGGGGGCCCAGTCCCGGCTGCCCCTGAAGACGGCCATCATCGGTGGTGGCAAGTCCTGCGCCGACCTGCTCGCGCTGCTCAGCGATGAAAGGCTCACCCACCTGAAAATGGAGATCCTGGGTGTGGCCGACCCCAACCCCGCTGCCCCCGGTATCTCGCGCGCCAAGGAGCTCGGTCTGTTCACGACCGGAGATTTTTCCGAATTGTATAACCTTCCGGGCTTGAATCTGGTGATGGAGCTTACCGGCTCCCTGGCGGTCCGGGAGCAGGTCATCCGAACCATCCCCTTGCAGGTCACTTTCATCGACCACCGCGGGGCCCGGCTGCTCTGGGACTTGATCCAGATGGAGATCGAGAAGCAGTCGCTGCAGGTGGAGTCGGAGAAAAAGCTCCGCCAGTTCCTGGAGTCGGCCCACGACGTCATCATCATCAAGGACCTGGAGGGCCGCTACCTGTATGTCAATCCGGCCGGAAGCCTTTCCACGGGTTTGTCCCGGGAACAGGTCATCGGCCATACGGATTTCGAGCTGTTTCCCGAGGCCCAGGCCCGGGCCATGTCCGAGAGCCACCAGGAGGTGGTTCGAGAAAGGAAGACCCGCTTTTCCAAGGACCGGATGCACATCGGCGGCGAAGTCCGCCAGTACGACACGGTACGCTTCCCCATTTTCAACGAACAGGGCGACATGGATTCTCTGGCCATCATATCGCGGGATGTGACCGAGGAAATGGCCCTGCAGGAAGAACTCCGCCGGAACAAGGAATACCTGGAAAATATTCTGTCCAATTCCTATGATATGATCATCACCACCGATACGGCGGGTCGCATCGTAACGGTCAACCCGGCGGCGGAGCGCATGCTGGGCTACAGTCGGGACGAGATGATCGGCGTGCGCGTGGAAAATTTCTGGCAGGAAACGGAGCGCCGCCGGGAAATCATAAGGCAGGTTGAGACCCTGGGTGCGGTGACCAACGCCCCGGCGACCCTGGTGGCCAAAGAGGGGCGGCTGGTGGAAATCAGCCTTTCCATTTCCCTTTTGCGCGACGCCCAGGGCCGGGTGCTGGGGACCGTTGGGATCAGCAAGGACGTGACCGAGGAAAACCGTCTGCGCAAACAACTGCTGGAGCAGGAGCGCCTGGCCGCCGTGGGTCAGACGGTGGCCAGCGTCACCCACTGCATGAAAAACGTCCTGAACGGACTCAAGGGCGGCTCCTACATGGTGGAGGTGGGCCTGAAGCGTAATGACCCCAAGCTGACCCGGGAGGGCTGGGAGACGGTGCAGGAGGGGGTCGACCGGATCAGCAAGATCAGCCTGAACATGCTGAGCTATTGCCGGGATCGCAAGCCCGTGCCCGTGGCCGTCAGCCCCTACCAACTGGCCCGTGACACCGTGGAGTTGGTGGAGAAGTCCGCCCGGCAGCAGGGTGTGACGCTCACCTGCCGCGGGGCGGAAGATGAGATCGTGCACCTGGATCCGGACGCGGTCGGCCGGGCCCTGCTCAATTTGGTGACCAACGCGGTGGAGGCCTGCAAAGAAAAAACCTACGGTCCGGGGGAAAGCCCCCGTGTGGACGTTCGGGTAGAAAGGGCCGAGGGGGGAATTCGCTTTACCGTCAGGGACAACGGCGTGGGAATGGACCAGGAGGTCCGGGAACAACTTTTCAAACGGTTTTTCAGCACCAAGAGCTACCAGGGCACCGGCCTCGGGCTCAGCACCACGGCCAAGATCGTCGCAGAGCACGGCGGCACCATTGCGGTCGACTCCGAGTCCGGGAAGGGTTCAACATTCACGGTATTTATTCCTTCCGAACCGCAGCGGACGGAGGGGGAGACCTGCAGGCCTTAACCGGGAGAGTTGCCGGAACTTCGACGTCGCGTATAGTTTTTAGCAGTTGTAATAAATAATCCTATAACTACAGACGATAAAAAAAGTCCTCAAAGGAGAACACTATGAAACCTGTAAAAGTACTGATCATCGACGATGAACCGCAGAATGTCCGTTATTTGACCACCATCCTGGAAGAGAACGGTTTTACGGATATCCAGGGGGCTTTCGACGGGGTGGATGGTTTGGCCAAGGTGGCCTCCTTCCAACCCGGGTTGATCCTGCTTGATCTCCGCATGCCCAAGAAAAATGGCATCATGGTTTTTAACGACCTTCGGGGAAACGAACGCTTCAAAGACATTCCGATCATCATCCTCACCGGGGAAGGGGGCTTTCTTAAGCACCTGGCGGAATTGCGGCAGTTTCGCGAGGACGGCCAGCCCCTGGACGACAAGACCGCGGAGGAGGTGCTGGGACGTTTCATCACCTCCCACCCGGACGGATTTCTGGAAAAGCCGGTGGAACCGGAGCGCCTCATGGCCATCATCAGGAAATTGCTGGTCACCCTGGAAGAGGTCAAGAAGGCCCGGCAAAAAGAGGTCAATGCGATACGGGAGCGGAAGCTTTCGGGAGGGATACAATTTAAGGGAGTGTCCTTCGACAGCAGCGAGCCGAGCCGCAACGCCCTGGCCGCCACGGCCGCCATGTTGGGGGCCTCCGGCGCCCCGTTACCTGAAGGGTTTGCCTGGCGTTCACTGGACAACCGCAACATCGCCATGGACCGCCAGGAACTCCTGGCCTTTCAGGCAGCCGTGACCGGATGGGTTTACCGGGTCTACCAGGCCTCCTGGGACCATAAGGCCAAGATCGCGGCCTTCGCCAGCATTGAAGAGGGCGAACAGTACAATCCGGAGCAGGGCTGGCCGGACAACGCGCTTTAAAACCATCCGGCAGGCCCACGGAACAAACGGTTTTCTCCTTTTACCCGCCCCGGCCCCGTCTTCAGCAACGAAGGCGGGGGCGGGGAATTACCCCCGCTTTCCCGATTCTTCACCCCCGGC
>JALOOY010000108.1 GCA_025454185.1 Thermodesulfobacteriota bacterium | reverse complement strand
ATCACCGAAACGCCCCTCAAACGCTGGGAGACGGTCCTGGGGGTGAATCTGACCGGCGCTTTCTTGTGCGCCCGGGCTGTTTTGCCTTCCATGATCGCCCAACGAAGAGGGAGCATCATCAACATCTCCTCCCTGTCCGCCGATGAGCGGGATGCCGGTACGGTCCCTACGGGGGTCGCTTACGGCGTGGCCAAGGCCGGGTTGGACCGCTTTACCTACGGTCTGGCTGTGGAAATGGGAAAATTTAACATTGCCGTCAACGCCCTGAAGCCCAAGGAACCGGTGGATACGGAGGGGATGCGCTTCTGGACCAAACCGGAGGAACGCGCGGGGTGGGTTTCCGCGGACAAGATGGTCCGCTGTGCCCTTTTCCTGGCCGCCCAGGACACCTCCGGGGTGACGGGGACGGTGAGCACGGATGAAGAATTGAGTTTGTGGCATGGGCTCTAGTCAATAGTCAATGGCAGGCTTCGCCTGCGTCATTGACGGGCGGTGCCCATGTCAATGGCAAGCTTCGCTTGCGTCATTTCGCAAAGCAAAACCCAGCCAATGACTCAATGACGTTGCACCAGCGGCTAATGACGCAATGACGCTGCGCCAGCAGCCAATGACGCAGGCGAAGCCGGCCATTGACGGCGTTATGCGCCCAATGACGCTGCGGTAGCAGCCAATGACAAACAATGACTAATAACAAATAAAATAGGAGGAGATTAAAAAATGGCAATCAAGACACCGCAAGAATATCTGGCCAGCCTCAACGATGGGCGGGTAGTATACTGCGACGGGGAACGAGTACCCGATGTTACCCAGCACCCCATTCTGAAGATCTGCAACGAATGGGTGGCCATGGATTACGTCATGAACAACGATCCCCGGTACCGGGACCTGCTGACCGACCTGGACGCCGACGGCGAGCGGGTCAGTTTTGCCCTCCAGCCCCAGCGGACCCGGGAAGACCTGCTCCGGCTGCGGGAAATGGTCAAACTTTGGGCCCGGGCTACCTTCGGCAAGCCTTCCGGCGCCAAGTTCGTGGCCAAGGACGGTCTGAACGCAGTAACCGTGGTCAGCGAACGGATCGATAAAAAATTTGGGACCAACTACGCCGCCAATGTGGCCGCCTACCGCCGGCACCTGCAGCAGAACGATCTGGCCTTCGCCATGGGCCTGACGGACGTCAAGGGCGACCGCAGCCTGCGCCCCTCCCAGCAGAAGCAGCACCCGGATTTCTACGTCCATATCGTGGAAGAAGGCAAGGACGGCATCGTCGTCCGCGGGGCCAAGGCCCACATCAGCCAGGCCCCGGCCTGCAACGAGATCCTGGTGGCCCCCTGCCGGGCCATGCGGGAGGATGACCAGGCTTATGCCGTTTCCTTCGGTGTTCCCGTCAACGCCCCGGGGGTGACGCTCATCTCCGCCCAGCCGGAAGTACACGAGGGCTTCAACCTGATGGACCACCCCATTTCCGGGTCCGTCTACATCAACGACGCCATGATCATTTTTGAAGACGTCTTCATTCCCAACGAGCGCATCTTCCTCAAGGGTGAATGGGAGTTCGCCGGGCAGGTGGCCTATATGTTCGCCAACTTCCACCGCTTGAGCGCCGAGACCTACAAAGCCATGGAGCTGGAGCTGGTCACCGGCGCGGCCGCCCTGCTGGCCGAATACAACGGCATCGAAAAGGCGTCCCACGTACGGGAGAAGCTGACCTGGCTGGTCATGTACACCGAATCCATCGAGGTGCTGGGCAAAGCGGCAGTGGAAAACTGCATCCAGGAGCAGGGCTCGGATCTGGTCTACCCCAACCCGATGATCGCCAACATCTGCAAATATCAGTTTGCCGACAACTGGCATACGGCCACCAAATACCTGCAGGATATCGCCGGCGGGATCATGGTTACGGCTCCTTCCGCCAAAGACCTGTTGAACCCCGAGACCCGGGCCCTGGTGGAAAAATACCTGGCCGGCCGGGACGGGATCCCTACCGCAGACCGCTTCCGCATGATGAAGCTGGCCCGGGACCTGACTTCTTCCTACGAAGACGTCCTGACCATCCACGCCGAAGGATCGCTCGAGGCCCAAAAAATGTCCATCCTGCAAATGGCGGACTTTTCCCGCTACAAGGCCGCCGCCAAACGGGCCGCCGGGATCGACGACGGAAAGAGCCATCCCGATTATGCCGATCTGCCGGCTTTTCCGCCAAAATTATGATCCGGCCATAAATATGTAGGAATTTTTGGCCAAATTCGAAACCCGAAATCCGAAACAAATGCAAATGACTAAAATCCAAATCACCGAAGCACTACTTCCCCTCCCTTGATCCCGCCCTACGGCGGGACAGGCTCCAGGGGTTAGGGGGTGGGTGGAACCGGAAATCTCCACTCGAACCGGCTTAATCCCCCATCAGTTCAAATTCAGAAGGAGATTCACAAATAATGGACAAAAATGATCCGATCATCGTTTCCGCGGTTCGAACCCCGATCACCGACTTCGGCGGGGCCCTGCGGGACGTTTTACACGAAAAGCTGGCCACGACGGTCATGGACGAGGTCTGCAAGCGAGTAAACTTTCCCCGGGAACGGCTGGAAGACATTTACTGGGGCGTGGTCATGGTCCGCAGCGACGAAAACGGCCTAGCCCGTTGCGCCGCCCTGCGGGCCGGGATTCCGGAGCACGTTTCCGCGGTCCACGTCAACCGGGCCTGCTGTTCCTCCATGGAGGCAATCCGCATCGCCTCCATGCGCATCCGACTCGGGGAGGGAGAAGCGGTCATCGCCGGGGGCGGGGAAAGCATGAGCAATGTCCCTTTTTCCATCAAGAACGCCCGCTGGGGCCTGCGCCTCAAACACCAGGAGCTGTCCGACGGCGTCTGGGACGGCCTCTTCGACCAGTATTCCCAGTTGATCATGGGCATGACCGCCGAGAACATGGCCGAGCAGTTCCATGTTTCCCGGCAGGATCAGGACGAATTCGCCTATGTGAGCCAGCAGCGGGCCAAAAAGGCCCTGGAAGAGGGGCGGTTCAAGGATGAAATCGTCCCGGTGGTGATCCCCGGTAAGCGGGGGAAAAAAGATATCATTATCGACACGGATGAACACCCGCGGCCGGAGACCACTCTGGAAGCGCTGACCCAGTTGGCCCCGGCCTTCAAAAAGGACGGGACGGTGACCGCCGGCAATGCCTCCGGTCTCAATGACGGGGCCTCGGCGATCCTGGTGGTTTCCCGGGAACTGGCCGACGAGCTGGATATGAAGCGCCGCTGGCGCATCGTGAGTTCCGTGGCCGTGGGCGTGGACCCGCGAATCATGGGCATCGGTCCCATCCCGGCCATCCGCAAGCTCCTGGCGCAGACCGGATATGATCTGAAGGACATTGAGCTTTTCGAGATCAACGAGGCCTTTGCCGCCCCCTCGGTAGCAGTGGAAAAGGAACTGGGTTTGAACCGGGAGATCGTCAACGTCAACGGCGGCGGCATCGCCCTGGGCCATCCCATCGGCAACACCGGCTGCCGCCTGGTGGTCAGCCTGATCCATGAAATGGAAAAAAGGGGGCTGACAACGGGCATCGCGTCGCTGTGCGGGGGCAGCGGGCATGGTCAGGCCATTCTGATCGAGAAGGCGTAAGTATTTACCGCAAAGACGCCAAGGGCGCAGAGAAAAAATTTCTGGCCGCTTCGCGAACGAAAATATGGTCTTTCGTAGGGGCGGCGTCCCCGCCGCTCTCTCGTATCTGGCGGTCGCCGTCCAAACACGCAAACCTTACTCTGAAACCGGGGTGGCCCTATACCTCACCAGACCGGCGAGCGGGGACGCACGCCCTACGTTTAAACTTGATCCTGCTCGGTCATCCTGGCGGAAGCCAGGATCCAGGGCTGAGGATTATTATCAGAATTCATGGCATTAGAAACTGGACCCTAAAATGCAAACCGATTATAAAACCATAAACATATCCCATCATGACGGAATAGCCCTCCTGACCATCGACAACCCCCCGGTCAATCCCATGTCGGCCCAACTGGAAAAGGACCTGGGGGATGGCTTGAAGGAAACCCTGGCCCATCCGGGGGTCCGGGCGGTAATCCTCACCGGGACCGGCAAAAACTTTATTGCCGGGGCGGATATCCATAAGCTGCAATCCCTGAAAACCCGGGAAGAGGGTTTTCAAATGGGCTGGACGGCGGCCAAACTTTTCTCCGCCATCGAGACGGCGCCCAAACCGGTGATCATGGCCATCAACGGCAACTGTTTGGGCGGCGGGCTGGAGGCCGCCCTGGCCGGTCATTACCGGGTAGCCGTGCCCGGGGCCGTCCTGGGGCTGCCGGAGGTCCAGCTCGGTGTGATCCCCGGGGCGGGCGGGATCCAACGTCTGCCGCGACTGATCGGCCTGGCCCCCGCGTTGGAGATGATTACCTTCGGCCGGCCCATAAAGGCCGGCGAAGCCCTGGCCTTGGGGCTGGTGGATGCAGTGGTCGAGCCGGACGAACTGCTCCCCGCCGCCCGCCAGGCTGCGCGGCGATTTATTTCCGGGGAACTCCGGAGGGAGCAGCGGATGACCCGCAACCAAAAGGATAAGCTGGCCAAAGCCGAGGAGAAAAAGGCCCTTATCGAAGAATTCCAAACCCGCAACGCTAAAAAGTTCCGGGGACTCCTGGCCCCCTTCAAGGCCTTGGAGGCTTTGGAGAAAGGCCTTACGGGAGATATCGAAGCCGATATCCGCCGGGACGTGGAACTCTTCAGCGAATGCGCCATCTCCCCTATCGCCAAAAACCTGATCGGCGTCTTCCTGAACACCCGGGCCTCCGGCCGGCATCCGCGGATCAAGGGCCTTGAACCGGCGAAAATCAAAAAGATGGCTATGCTGGGCGGCGGTGTCATGGGATCGGGAATCGTTCACCTGCTGCTCCAGAACGGCTTCGAGACCGTTCTCTGGGATATCGACGAACCGGCCCTGCAGAAGGGGCTGGCCGCCGTACGCAAGACTTTTGCCTATCCGATCAAGCAGAAGAAAATGACCGAGGCGGCCCTGGAGGAACTGCTGCAGAAGCACCTGGCTACGACCACCTCCCTGGAAGACCTGCAGGAGGCTGACCTGGTCATCGAGGCCGTGCTGGAAGACCTGCGGGTCAAACAGGATATCTGGAAAAAGCTGGAAGAGATCTGCCGGCCGGAGACGATCTTCGGCACCAACACCTCGGCCCTGCCCATCACCGAAATGGCCTCGGTCCTGAAGGACCCGGGCCGGATGATCGGCCTGCACTTCTTCAACCCGGCGGAACGGATGCCGCTGCTAGAGATCATCTGCGGGCGGAAGACTTCGGACCAGACCCTGGCCACCGCCGTGGCCTTCGCCCGAAACATCAAAAAATTCATGCTCGTGGTCAATGACGGTCCGGGCTTTTACGTAACCCGGCAACTCATCGCCCTGTTTGCCGGCTTACCCTACCTGCTGGCCGACGGCGTGGACCTGGTAGCCATCGAAAAGGCTGTTAAGGATTTTGGTATGCCCCTGGGGCCGGCCTCCCTGGAAGACCTGACCGGCATCGATATCGGTTACCACGTGAATCAGACCTTGGCCCGGAAGCTGGGGGAGCGTTATACTTTACACCCCCTGATCAAGCGTATTTATCAGACC
Organism: Thermodesulfobacteriota bacterium; assembly: GCA_025454185.1. GTDB lineage: Bacteria > Desulfobacterota > RBG-13-43-22 > RBG-13-43-22 > RBG-13-43-22 > JACRCK01. The sequence goes on along the minus strand of JALOOY010000108.1, from coordinate 509 downwards.
GGCGGCTACGGCCGTAAAACCAATGCCGGCTACTATGATTATTCCGGCGAAAAGCCCGTCCCCAATCCCCAGGTGGCCGAGGTGATCCGGCAATTCCAACAGGAAAAGGGGATCGTCCCCCGTTCCATGGAAGCGATGGAGATCATGGATACCCTGCTGGCCCTCGGCATCAACGAAGCGGCCCTGATGATCGAGGAGGGGATCTGCGACCGCCCGGCGGACATGGACCTGGCCCTGATCAACGGCGCCGGCTTTCCGGCCTATCGAGGCGGGATCCTGCGCTGCGCGGATGCCTGGGGGTTGATGGCGGTTTATGAAAAGCTGCTGGATTTGGAAAAGCGCTACGGCCCTCGCTATCGGCCGGCCGCATTGATCCAGGAAATGGCGGAATCCGGGAAGACTTTTTATCCCAAATGAATCTTTGACAAGATAGGACCCAATAAATTCCCTCGAAGTCTGGCCGCTTCGAGGGAATGCCTTCCCCTATCCCCTAGGGGATTAAAAATTTC
>JALOOY010000107.1 GCA_025454185.1 Thermodesulfobacteriota bacterium | reverse complement strand
GCCGGACCCAGGTAAATTTCTTGGCATCGGTTTCATCCAGACGGCCTTCCTTGTACTGCCAGTGGGAGGCGATCCCCTCTTCCGCCACCCGGTGCATCTCTTCGGTCCTGATCTGAATTTCAATCCGTTCCCCGTAGGGCCCGATCACCTTGGTGTGCAGCGACTGGTAGTGGTTGGCCTTGGGCAGGCTGATGTGGTCCTGAAACTTGCCGGGAATGGGCTTCCAGAGGGAGTGGATCAGCCCCAGGGCCTCGTAACACGCGGCCACTTCCTGGACGATGACCCGGAAGGCGATCAAATCGTAGAGTTGATCGATGTCGAGGTTCTGGTCCACCATTTTTCGGTAGATGCTGTAAATATGCTTGTGCCGGCCCTCCACCCGGCAGGACAGGTGGGCCGCCTCCATCTTCTTCCGGATCACCTCCCGGACCTCCCGGATATAGGCCTCCCGCTCCTCCCTTTTTTTGGCCACCCCCACTTTGATATACTGGTACTTTTCCGATTCCGTATAATAGAGGCAGAGGTCTTCCAGTTCGGTTTGAATGCGGTGCATGCCCAGACGGGCCGCGATGGGGGCGTAAATTTCCAGGGTCTCCAGGGCGATTTTGCGCTGTTTCTCTTCGCCGTGAAAGCCCAGGGTGCGCATATTGTGCAGCCGGTCGGCCAGCTTGACAATTTTCCGCCTGTCTTTCCTCGCGGGTCTGGAAGTGCAGGGCCCCGATCTTCGTGACCCCGTTGACGATGCGATAAATTTCCGGTCCGAATTCTTCCTGGATCTTTTCGGGGGTGGCCGCCGTATCCTCCAAAGCGTCATGGAGCAGGCCGGCGGCGATGGTCACGATGTCCAGCTTCATCTGGGTCAGGATCCAGGCCACTTCCAGGGGGTGGGAGAGATAGGACTCGCCGGAGAGGCGCACCTGCCCCTCGTGGGCCTTGGCTGAAAAAACGTAGGCCTTCTCGATCAGTTCTATATTGGCCTGGGGCCAATAGGACAGGATCTGATCGATGATGGTGGTGATGCGGATCATTTAATGATTATACTCACAAATCTTGACTCAACCCCCGGCCCGGATCAAGCACCGTGAAAGTACGAAAATGGCAACCTCCAGGCAACCCAGCCCCGCGTCTCGTGGGGCTGTATTACCTTACCGCAATTCGATGTTCGATGTTGGACGTTCGATGTTCGTCTTTATTTTCGTATTAACAGCTCCTTTCATAACTGCGCCTTCGCCTCCATCTCCCGGGCAATAAAGGCCTGCACCGACTCCAGACATTGCTCCACCGGGACCCGCTGCACGGTTTTGTCGGCCCGGGGGCGCAATTCCACTATGTTTTCCTTCAATCCCTTGGGCCCCACCGTCACGCGCAGGGGAATGCCGATCAGGTCGGCATCTTTGAACTTGATCCCCGGCCGTTCGTCGCGGTCGTCGAGCAGGACCTCGATGCCGGCCGCCCGAAACCGGTCGTACAAGGATCGGGCCGTCCGGAAGGTTTCGGATGCGGATTCTACCTCCGTGGGGGTGATGATCACCTGAAAAGGGGCCAGGGCCAGGGGCCAGACGATGCCGTCGCCGTCGTGATTCTGTTCGATGGCGGCCGCTACCGTGCGGCCCACGCCGATCCCATAACAGCCCATGATCATCAAACGCTCCTGTCCCTGGGCATCCAGATAGGCCGCCTTCATGGCCCGGGAATATTTGTCCCCCAGTTTGAAGACATGGCCCACCTCGATGCCCCGGAAGGTGTCCAGCGGCGTGCCGCAGCGCGGGCAGGGCTCCCCGCCCTTGACCTGGCGCAGGTCGGCCCAGCGGGGTTCCGGCACGTCGACCTCCCAGTTGAGGTCGACCAGGTGGTGATCCGCCTCGTTGGCGCCCATGACAAAATTCTTCAAGGTCTTCAAGGTTTCGTCGGCCCAGACCGGGATGGACAAACCCACGGCCCCGGCGAAGCCCACGGGCGCCCCGGTGATGCGCTCCACCAAGGCGTCTTCGGCCAGGGCCAGCTCGTCGATCCCCAGGACCCGCAGCACCTTGGTTTCGTTGACCTCCTGATCGCCCCGCACCAGAATGGCCGTCGGCCCGGCCGGGGTTTGATAGAGCAGGGTCTTGACCAGACGGTCCGGGCCGATAGCCAGGAAGCGGGTTACCTCTTCGACGGTTTTGTGTCCCGGCGTAGGCACCTTTTGCCGGGGGCGCAACCCTTCCCCGGGATCGAACGCTGCCTGCCAGGCGGACACGGCCCGTTCCAGGTTGGCCGCGTAGGAGCACCGGGGGCAGGCCAGGATGGCGTCTTCCCCGGTTTCGGCCAGGACCATGAATTCGTGGGAGAAGCTGCCGCCGATGGCCCCGCTGTCGGCCTCCACCGACTTGAATTTCAAGCCGCAGCGCTCAAAAATCCGGGTATAGGCTGCGAACATCTGCCGGTAGGAATCCTCAGCCCCGGACTCGTCGGCGTCGAAACTGTAGCCGTCCTTCATACCGAACTCCCGGCCCCGCATGAGCCCGAAGCGGGGCCGGATTTCATCCCGAAACTTAGTCTGGATCTGGTAGAGGTTGACCGGGAGCTGGCGGTAGGACCGGATCTCATGGCGGATGAGGTCGGTGATGACCTCCTCGTGGGTCGGCCCTAGGCAGTAGTCATGGTCGTGCCGGTCCTTCAAGCGAAAGAGCTCCCGGCCGTATTTTTCCCAGCGCCCGCTTTCCTGCCAGAGTTCAGCCGGTTGCAGGGCCGGCAGGATGACCTCCTGGGCCCCGGCCCGGTTCATTTCCTCGCGGATGATGGTTTCCATCTTGCGCAGAGAACGAACCCCCAAGGGCAGAAAACTGTATACGCCGGAACTCAGTTTACGGATCATACCGGCCCGCATCATGAGCTGGTGGCTGATGACTTCTGCTTCGGCCGGTTTCTCTCGCAGGGTGGGCAAATACATCTGGGAAAAAAGCATAAGTGGGACATCCTTTCCATTTATTTTAGTTTTAACCAACTGCAATAATTAATAATTAACAATTAATTATTAATTATTGTTTTTATCCTCACCAACCCGTCTCTCAATCTCCCCCATCAAAGCCGTAATTAGGTCCGCCTCCGGCACCTTCCTGAGCAGCTTGCCCCGGGCAAACAGAAGCCCCGCCCCTTTGCCGCCGGCAATCCCCACGTCGGCCTCCCGGGCCTCCCCGGGCCCGTTGACCACGCAGCCCATGACCGCCACCTTTAGGGGGGATTTAATCCGGCGCACCGCCCGCTCCACCCGCCGCACCAGGGGCAGCAGATCGATTTGGCAGCGCCCACAGGTGGGACAGGAAATGATCTCCACCCCCCGGTTCCGGAGTCCCAGACCCCGCAGAATCTCGTAGGCCACCGGTATCTCCTCCCGCGGGGGGGCCGTGAGGGAGACGCGGATCGTGTCGCCGATCCCCTGGTACAACAAAATCCCGATCCCCAGGGCCGACTTGACCGTGCCCGAAACGAGAGTCCCGGCCTCGGTCACACCCAGGTGAAAAGGACAGGTCGTCCGGCCGGCCAGCAACTGGTAGGCCCGCACCGTTTCCAGGACATCGGAAGCCTTCAGGGAGACTTTCAGGTTGTGAAAACCCGCCCCTTCGAAGACCTCCAGATGGCGCAGGGCCGAGGCCGCCATCGCTTCGGCCAGGGATTTTTCCCTCAGACCCCGGAGGTCCTTCTCCAGGGACCCGGCATTGACCCCGATCCGGATGCAGACCCCGTAGTCTTTGGCCAGGTCAATAATTTTTTTGACCCCGGAAATCCCCCCTATATTTCCCGGGTTGATACGAATGCCGGCGGCCCCGTTTCGAATGGCCATTAGGGCCAGGCGGTAGTCAAAATGGATATCGGCGATGACCGGCAACGGCGAGGAGGCGGCTACGGCTTTCAAGGCCAGCGCGGCCTCCTCGTCCGGAACGGCCACCCGGACCAGCTCGCAACCGCAATCATGCAACTCTTTAATTTGCTTTAATGTTTTATATGAATTCCGGGTGTCGCTGCTGGTCATGGATTGCACGACCACCGGATGGCCGCTGCCGATCTTGACCCTCCCCACGGAAACCGTTCGTGTTTTCCGGCGCCGGGAACCGCTCATCCGCCACCGGCCCGTCTATGTTTATTCAACATATTGTTTTTATTTAATTATTGGACAAAAAAAGGAAATTTAAAAAGAATTGACAACCCCGGTCAAATCGGTTATTTTTTATATATCCTCAATGGGCTCGTAATTTTTTATACCACAAACCCATTGTTTAACAAATGGTTTTGTCTCAAATTCTTAATACCCCTGCCTTTCCGGATGGAATACTCCCCCGATCCTGAACTCAAGGATATCGTCAAACTGATCGGTAATGTGACCGAGGCCTTTACGGTCGCCCTTTTTCTTTACAATCAGGCCCACGATCGTATTTTATTGAACTGTTACCACACGTTAAGCCTCCAGATCAATCCCCGGATTTCCCTGCAACCGGGGGACAGTGTAATCGGTTGGGTGGCCAAGAACGGACACCCGGTCAATATCGCCCAATTCGACCGGGATACCCGGAATTTGAAACTCTATTTAAAAGACGAAGGCATCAAATCCTTCCTGGCAGTTCCGGTGGGCGATGCCGGCGTCCTCTGTGTGGACAGCAAACGAAATTATGTCTTTACTGAAAAAAACCAAAAAATACTGATGGATTTTGCCCAAGTGATCGTCAATCATCTGCGGTCCCGGGCGATTTGCTGCCGGGAAACCGCCCAGGGCCGGACCCTGGACTTCATTTTCGGCATCAACGCCCTGTCCCGGCAAAATCATGGCCTCCAGGAATATTACCAGAAGGTCCTGAATCGGTATCGCCAGTATGCCAATGCCGACTCCGCCATCCTGGCCCTTTTGCCCCGCAAGGCGGATCGTTACCTGATCGTGGCCTCCGAAGGCAAACTCTTCGCCCCCCTAAAAAAAACCTCCATTCCGGTGGACATGGGGCTCACCGGCTGGGTGATCCGGGAGAAAAAACCTTTGGTACGACGGGAGATGAAGCCCCGGAACCACAAGTCCTATGTCTTCTATCCGGAGGACCCCTGCGGCTGTTTCCGCTCCTATATCGGACTCCCCCTTTATTTTTTTCACAAATTGTACGGAGTTATGAGCCTGATCGGTTACCAGGAAAACGATTGGGGAGACGAGCAGATTCAAGCCATGGTCTCCGCCGGGCCGACTATTATCACCTCTATTTTATATTTGATGAATAACTAAAGTTGAATTTGAAAAAGGCTCCCGAGCGATGCTGCACCGACTACTGGGGATATTTTCCGAAGACCTGGCCATGGACCTGGGCACGGCGAATACGTTGATCTTCAAAAAAAAGCAGGGCATTGTCCTGAATGAGCCTTCCGTGGTGGCCATCAACAACGAGACCGGCCAGGTCCTGGCCGTGGGCAAGGAGGCCAAGGAGTTCCTGGGACGAACCCCGGCCAGGATATCGGCCATCCGCCCCATGAAGGATGGCGTCATCGCCGATTTTGACGTTACGCGGGAGATGATGAAGTATTTCCTGATCAAAGTCCGGGAACGGTCCCGCTTCTTTCGGCCCAATCTGGTCATCGGGGTCCCCTCGGGCATTACCATGGTCGAGAAAAGGGCCGTGGTGGAGTCCGCCCTGGAAGCCGGGGCCCGGGACATCTACCTGATTGAAGAGCCCATGGCCGCGGCCATCGGGGCCGGCATGGCCGTGGAGGAGCTGAAGGCCAACCTGATCGTGGATATCGGCGGCGGGACCACCGAGGTGGCGGTCATTTCCCGGTTCGCCACGGCCTATTGTGAATCGATCCGGGTGGCCGGCGACGAGTTGAACGAGGCCATCATTTACCACCTGCAAAAAAAGTTTCACTTGCTGGTAGGAGAAAACACGGCGGAACAGATCAAAATGGAATTCGGTTCCGCCTATCCCGGGGAACAGCCGGTCCGCTTCAACATTTCTGGCAAGGAAGTCTTTTCGGGAATACCCAAGACCATCCCCCTGACCGACCGGGACCTCCGGGAAGGGATGGCCGAACCGATCTGGGCCATTGTGGAAGCCATCAAAAGGGCACTGGAAAAAACGCCGCCGGAACTGGCCGCCGACATCAGCCAGCGGGGACTCACCCTGGCCGGCGGCGGGGCCCTCCTGAGAGGATTGGATCGCCTGATCCACCAGGAGACGGGCCTGGAGGTCCACGTGGCCGAGGATCCCCTGAGCTCGGTGGTCATGGGCGCCGGCAAAGCCCTGCTGGATACGGATTTTTATCACAAGGTTTTCATCAATTGATTTTCCCGAGGGGGGAATGATGGAACAATGGAATAGTGGAATAATGGGATAGCGAGGCTTCGTTTTTTTCCATTATTCCAACATTCCATTATTCCCAGCAGTACTTATGGCCTTTCAAACCGAATTCAACCTGGCCCTGCGCGCCGTCCTCGGCGCCGGCAAAATCCTCAAGAAAGGCGCGAAAACCGCCAGGGATTACCGGCTCAAGGGGGCCATCGACCTGGTCACCGAGTGGGACCTCAAGTCTCAGACCCACGTGACCGAAATAATCCGGCGCCGCTTCCCGGACCATGACTTTCTAAGCGAAGAAGCCGCCGCCGGGCCCCGGACCTCCCCGTCCTGCTGGATCCTGGACCCCATTGACGGGACGACCAATTTCGTGCACGGGTTCCCTTTTTACGCCGTCTCTCTGGCCCTGCTGCGGGAGGAAGAGCTCGTCATCGGGATCGTCCACAATCCGGAACTGGAAGAGACCTACTGGGCCGTTCGGGGAGAGGGTGCTTTTCTAATCGGGGAACGGCTGCGGGT
>JALOOY010000106.1 GCA_025454185.1 Thermodesulfobacteriota bacterium | reverse complement strand
ATATAGCCCATTCCACCGTTTCCCCCGGCCCACCGGGGAGACTTTTTTACTGATTATGGACGATATCATCAAAGCCATCGAGGCCTTTCCCCGGCGGCGCATCCTGGTCGTGGGGGATATCATGATGGACCAGTTTATCTGGGGAGAGGTGTCGCGCATATCCCCGGAGGCCCCGGTCCCGGTGGTGCAGGTCCGGGATGAGACCTTTCTCCTGGGCGGGGCCGCCAATGTGGTCAACAACCTGCTGGGACTGGGGGGACGGGTCAGCCTGGCCGGGGTGATCGGTAACGACGGGACCGGCCGCCGACTGCTGAAGCAGTTGCAGGCACAGGGGGTCAATACCGACGGCGTAATCATGGACGAGAGCCGGCCGACAGCGGTCAAGACCCGGGTCATTGCCCATCACCAGCAGGTGGTGCGGGTGGACAAGGAGAAAAACAGCCCCTTGAGCCCGGAGACCCTGGAACGTCTGGTTCAGGCTGTTCGGAAAAACGCCCCGCGGCTTCACGGAATCATCGTCTCCGATTATGACAAAGGCGTGGTTTCCAGAAAATTGATGGGGCACTTGAAAAAAATCGCCGCCGGGGCTGCCCTCCCCATCCTGGTGGACCCCAAGCCCCGCAACATGGAATGGTACCGGGAGGTGACCCTCATCACCCCCAACCACCTGGAGGCCGCCCAGGCCGTGGGCCGGAAAATCGAGAGCGAAGCCGACCTGCGCTGGGCCGGCCAAAAACTGCTGAAAGACCTGCGCTGCGCTTCGGTGCTGATTACCCGGGGATCCGAGGGCATGACCCTCTTCACCCCCCATAAAAAGATCAACCACATACCCACGGTGGCCAAAAAGGTCTTTGATGTGACCGGCGCCGGCGATACGGTCATCGCCACCCTGGCCTTGGCCCTGGTGGCGGGTCTGGATTTGGTGCAGGCCTGCCGGGCCGCCAACTATGCGGCCGGGATAGTCGTGGGCGAGGTGGGTACGGCAGCGGTACAGGCCGCCGCCCTGAAACGGGTGCTGCAGGAAGTACAGATGCCGTAATCCCGTTTTAAAAACAATGGAACATCGAACATCGAACGTTCACCATCCGGAGAAGGCCTTAGGTCCGGCCGCCGACCGGGGACTGGCTTTGGCCATGAATCTGCTGCTCTTTGCCCTGCCCCTGGCGGCCATCACGGCCGTGCGGGAGATCACGCTGGGGCTGGCCGTTTTTTTCTGGCTGGCGGCCATGGCCGGACAACGTCGTATCCTGATCCGGCGCACTCCCCTCGATCTGCCGCTGGTGGTTTTTTTGGCGGCAGCCCTGTTGTCTCTGGTCTGGGCCGTCAACCCGGCTTACAGTTTTAAAGAAATTCGCGGTGAACTGTTAAAGGGCCTGCTGGTGTTTTATCTGGCCGTGTATTCCCTGCAGACCAGCGAGCGGCTGCGGCAGACCTGGCTGGTCCTGCTGGCGGGCAGCGCCCTGCTCCTGGCCGTTGCCTTCTGGGATTTTTTCCAGGCCGGCGGGACCCTGAACGATTACTACATCCGCGCCCGGTCACTCCATTCCGGCTACGGGTCCTACGGCACGTACCTGATTACCGTCTTCCCCTATCTGCTGGTGCTGTTCTTGGCCCCACTGGACCGCTGGCAGCGGATCGGGGCGCTGGTCATCGCCGCCGGAACAGCCTGCGCCATCTATGTTACCTTCGGTCGGGCCATGTGGCTGGCAGCCGGGGTCGAGGTGCTGCTGGTCGCCGGATGGCTCAAGAAATGGAAGGTGTTGCTGGTCCTGGTACTCCTGGGGGCGCTGGCTGTATTGGTCGTGCCCCGCACGGTATGGTTTCACGGGGAGCGTCTGCCGGAGGCCGCGGACGGGGTGAGCCGGCAAATGGGCGGGACCGGCGGCGACCTGCTCGACATCTGGAAGCTGGCCGTCGCGCACATCCGGGAAGACCCTTTCCGGGGCATCGGCTTCGGGCGCCATAGTTTTTCGGAGGCCTTCAGCGACTTTAGGGCCAGCCATCAACCGTTGCTCTGGCACGCCCACAATACCCTGCTCAACCTGACCTTCCAGACCGGGATCCAGGGGCTGCTGGCCGTGCTCTGGGTCTTCGGGGTCATCCTCTGGAAAACCCTCCGGCCTCCGGCCACGGAAGCGTCTGACCCCTGGACCGGATTGTTTTCGCTGGCCACCGGTGTCATGGTCGTCGGTTTCCTGGTCCGGAATTTCTTCGATGATTTTTTCGTGGACGACAACGCCCTGCTGTTCTGGTTCCTGGTGGGAGGAGCCCTGGGCAGCCAACAATACGAACATCGACCATCGACCATCGAACGTTGAACTTCGAACTTCGGATTTCGAGTTTCAAGTTTTTTTGGGGGGGGATTGCCTTTGCCGGCGGGTTTTGCTATGGTGAACAGCGGTCGCAAGAACTGGTTTGTAATAACTAAAAGGAAAAGGCAATGAACATTTGTGTCATCGGCGTGGGCTATGTGGGGCTGGTCACCGGGGCCTGCTTCGCGGAATTCGGGATCAAAGTCACCTGCGTGGACAACGATCTGGCGAAGATCGCCGGCCTGAAACAGGGTAAAATCCCCATATACGAGCCGGGACTGGAGGAGTTGGTCGCTAAAAACGTACGGGAAAACCGGCTGCAGTTCACGGAGGACCTCGAGGAAGCGGTCAAACATTCCCTGGTTATTTTCATTGCCGTGGGCACGCCGCCCGACCGGCAGGGCCGGGCCGATTTGCAGTACGTGCGGGCCGTGGCCGAAGCCATCGGGCGGACCATGGACGGGTACAAAATCATCGTCACCAAGAGCACCGTTCCGGTAGGGACCGGGAAGGTCATCGCCGATATCGTCCGCCAACACCAGAAAAAGAAACATGCCTTCGATATCGTGTCCAATCCGGAATTTCTGCGCGAAGGGTCGGCCATCGAGGATTTCCTGCGCCCCAACCGGGTGGTCATCGGGGCCGAGAGCGATCAGGCCGTGGCCATCATGAAGGACCTCTATTCCCCCCTGTACCTGATTGAAACCCCCTTCGTCATTACCGGTGTCGAGACGGCGGAGATGATCAAATACGCTTCCAACGCCTTCCTGGCCACCAAGATCTCCTTCATCAACGAAATGGCCAACATCTGCGAACGGGTGGGCGCCGACGTGCAGCAGGTGGCCAAAGGCATGGGGCTGGATCAACGCATCGGTCCCAAGTTTCTTCATGCCGGCCCGGGTTTCGGCGGGTCCTGCTTCCCCAAAGACACCCAGGCCATCGTCCAGTTGGCCAAGGCCCTGGATTACGACTTCGAGATCGTCCAGGCGGTCCTGCGCGTCAATCAACGGCAGCGCCAGCGCATGGTGGACAAGATCGTCCGGGCCGTCGGTTCGCCCCGGGGGAAACGCCTGGGCGTACTGGGACTGACCTTCAAACCCAACACGGACGACATCCGGGACGCCCCGGCCTTTTTTATCATCAAAAAACTTCAGGCCCTGGGCGCCCGGGTACAGGCCTATGATCCGGCGGGCATGCCGGAAGCCCAAAAAATCTTGAAGCAGGTCGATTTCAAGAACGACGCCTACGAGGTGGGCGAGGGGGCCGAGGCCCTCATCCTGATCACCGAGTGGAACCAGTTCCGCAACATCGACTGGCCCCGGATGAAAAAACTGCTCCAGCGGCCCGTCGTCGTGGATCTGCGCAATGTGTATGATCCGGTCAGAATGCAGCGGCAGGGGTTCCAATATTACGGAGTAGGCAGACCGGCCCTTGAGTAGATCGCAGGAACCGCAGCCGGTACGGTTGGTCGTCGGCCAGATCTACCGGGAGCCGGCAGCGGCCGAATCCTGCTGGCGGGAACTGGAAGAACGCTTCGGGCCCCTGGATTTTCTTTCCCCGGTCAGGCCTTTCGATTTTACCGCCTATTACGAAAGGGAGCTGGGCGCCTCCCTGCTCCGCCGTTGGGGAACATTCGCCCGGCTGCTGGCGCCCGATGGGCTGACGGCCGTCAAACTGGCGACCAACGCCCTGGAAGACCGGCTCCGCGCGGGGGACAAGCGGACGGTCAACCTGGACCCGGGACTGCTCTCCGCCGAACGGCTGGTCCTGGCCACCGGAAAAAATTACGTTCATCGCCTTTACCTGGGCCGGGGGATTTTCGGCGATTTGACCCTGATCTATGCCCGGGGCTCTTTTCAGCCGCTGCCCTGGACCTACCCGGATTACCAGGACCCGGAAGCGATCGGGATGTTCAACCGGCTGCGGGAACGATATCTGCTCCAGCTCCGGCGGGAGCGGGGGGGGGTAGCTTCCGCGGGTTTGGGGATCAGCGGGGACGTTATTGAGACAGGGCCCGGACGGACCAGCCCGGGCCACTAAACCGTCAACCAGCAACCAGTAACCGGCAACAGGCAGCCAGGGATACCTCTCCATGATTAAAAGCATGACCGCCTTCGCGCAGGAAACGGGGACCGACCGCGACCTGCCCTTGACCGTTCTCCTCCGCACCTACAACAGCCGCTATCTGGACCTTAATCTGCGTCTGGTCGGGCCGCTCACGGTCCTGGAAGACCGGGTCAAGGCCGCCATCTCCGCCCGGGTGCCGCGGGGACGGGTGGAGTGCACCATCCAGTTCGCCGGGCCGGGAAGGGCCCGCAACGGGAGCCTGGCGGTCAACCTTGACCTGGCCCGGGCCTATCGGGACCGCCTCCGGGAACTGCAGGAGGTCCTGGGGTTGTCCGGTTCGATTGAGGTGGGTCTGCTGGCTGGGCTGAAGGACGTGCTGGTCTTTCAGGAGCCGCCTCTTTCGGAAGACCGGCTCTGGAAGGCCCTCCAAAAACCCTTGAAAACGGCCCTGGACAACCTCGAAAAGATGCGGTTTACGGAAGGCCGCCATTTGAGCCGGGACCTGCTTGCCCGGATCCGGCTGATTGAAAAAACGGCCGGGCAGATCGCCCAGCGGGTCCCCCTGGTGGTTGAAAGTTACCAGGAGCGTTTGACGAAACGGATCCAGAAGCTGCTGGGGGAAGTGGCCCCGGACCCGAGCCGGCTGGCCCAGGAAGTGGCGGTTCTGGCCGACCGGTCCGACATTTCGGAAGAGCTGGTCCGGCTGAAGAGCCATCTTCAGCAATTGAAGAGCCTGTTGGCGGAAGCCCAGCCGGTAGGGCGCAAGATGGAGTTCCTCCTCCAGGAGGTCAATCGGGAAATCAATACCATCGGTTCGAAAAGTCTCGACGGACCCATAGCGGAACGGGTGGTGACGGTCAAGGCCGAGCTGGAAAAAATGCGGGAACAGGTCCAGAATATCGAGTAGGGGGATGTCTTGGGAACGAAACTGTTGAACATCGGGTTGGGGTGCGTCGTCGTGGCTGACCGGGTCGTGGCCGTCCTGTCGCCGAATTCTTCGCCCATGAAGCGTTTGCGGGAGGAGGCCCGGGAGGCCAAGCGCCTCATCGATACCACCCAAAACCGCAAAATGCGGTCGATCATCGTTACCGACAGCAACCACGTCATCTTGTCGGCCAATCATGTGGAAACCATTGCCGAGCGCATAAATTCGGAGGCAGCGGCCAAGGTCGATCTGCTGCCCAAAGAAGATGAAAACCGTTGATCCCGAAAAAAAACCGGGGACCCTTTTTATATTGTCCGGCCCCTCCGGAGTAGGGAAGACCACCCTGCGCCGCCGGTTGCAGCGTAAACTCCCGGCCCTGCATTTCTCCGTATCCTGGACTACCCGCACCCCGCGCCCCGCCGAACAGGCCGATCGTGATTATCATTTTGTCTCGTCCCGGGACTTTGAAGAACAGATCGAGCGCCGGGGTTTTCTGGAATGGGCCCGGGTCCATGACGATTATTACGGTACACCGCTGAAGACAGTCCAGTCCCCGTTGCGGGCCGGTCGGGACGTGCTGCTCGACATCGATGTCCAGGGGGCCGACCAGGTCAAGGGAAAAATCCCGGAAGCGATCGCCATATTCATCCTGCCTCCCTCCCGGGAGGAACTGGAGCGGCGTCTGGCCCGGCGGAAGACCGAAGCCCCGGAGGCCCTGCGCCGGCGGCTGGCCAATGCCGAGCGGGAGATGGCGGCCTGGCCCCGCTTCGATTTTGTGGTGGTCAACCGGGAACTCCGGGAAGCCCTGGCCGACCTGGAGGCGATCATGCGGGCCCAGCGCTGCCGGGTGCGAAAAC
>JALOOY010000105.1 GCA_025454185.1 Thermodesulfobacteriota bacterium | reverse complement strand
TCATGGGGATGAATATGGGGACCACCGGGCTGCCGGCCAGTTGGGCCAGCCTGATCGGACCTTGCGGGAAACGGGCCGGGGAGCCGAAAAAGGAAACCGGAAGCCCCCGATCGAAGAGGAGCCGATCGCCCTGGAGGGCCACCAATTCTCCTCCGGTCAAGAGCCGATACAGGGAAAGGGAGGCCAGTCCCCCGGCCCTCAGACCCAGGCCAATGACCTGCTCTTCCCCGCGCATCAGCGACCGTCGTTGTTCAAAAAGGTCGGAGCTGTCGGGAGAGTAAACCACGTGGATTTTTTTGCCGATCCCGGCCAGGGCCCTGCCGCCCATCTCCCAGTTGCCCAGGTGGGAGGTCAGCAGCAGGACGCCCTGGCCCCCTTCGAGGGCCCGATACAGGTTTTCACTGCCGGTAACGGTGACGGTATACTCTGCGGCCCGCTCGGGTCCGTGGCTCAGATACATCAAATCGATAAGATAGAAGGCGTAATGTTTGTAGACCGAACAGGCTTCCAGGACCTGCTGCCGTCGCGGGCTTTGGGGATGGAGGCGGCGGAGATTGGCACAGACCTGCCGGAAGTTGGACCGGGTCAGGGGAATGGCCAGCGGCAGGACAAAGGCCAGGGCGAAGAAGCGCATGAACCAGACCGGGAGAAAACCCGAGGCCCGGACAAAGCCTTTGATCAGGGCGCGCACCGGCCAGGTGTGTTGAAATTCCCGGAATCGGCTGGGGGCTTCGATGGCCGCGGTTTGAGGGGTGTTCATGGTTAAAAAAGAATGTCTTGTTCCGGGATGGAAGACCGGACGTAGGTTTCTTTATACCATAAGGTGCGGTGATTAAAAAGGGATTTAAAAAGGAAGTAGTCTATTGGAAAGACGAAGCCGGGCGATTTTCCCTGGTGGTGAAAACCGGCATCCAGGAGGAAATGGACTCGTGCTCCCTGTCCCGCTGCCGGCGGGATGGCCTGCGCCAGGATGACCAGAATAAGTAGTTATAATTAACTAAGGCAGGTCCCGGGTCGTCTTGACCCGGTTGCGCCCTGTTTCCTTGGCCAGATAAAGGGCCTTGTCGGCCCGCCGCAGCAGGGCTTCCCAGGTGGCCCCGTCCTGCGGAAAGAGGGAGATGCCGAGGGAGAGGGTGACCCGATCGAGCGGAGAACCCTGATAATCGACCTGCAGTTGCGCCGCCCCCCGGCGGATCGTTTCGGCCCGGGAACAGGCGTTCTCCAGGGTGATTTCCGGCAGGATCAGGATGAATTCTTCCCCCCCGAAACGGCAGGGAATGTCGTCGCTGCGGATGCTGTTTTTAAAAAATCTTCCCAGAGACTTCAGCAGGCAGTCACCCGCTTCATGGCCGTGGACGTCATTGAAGTTTTTGAAGTGGTCGATATCGATCATTAAAATTCCGAGGGAGCTGTTTTTGCGCCGGGCCCGGTGGATTTCCCTGACCAGGGATTCTTCCATGTGGCGGCGGTTATAGAGCCCCGTCAGAGGGTCCCGAACGGCCATATGGCGCAATTCCTGTTTGAGCCGCTGATTGGCCAGGGCCAGGGCGATATGATCCGTAAAGGTAGCCAGCAGTTTTTCCGGGGGAAGATCGGGCGGGGAGCCCAGGAACTCATCCGAGTTCGGGCTGTCCTCTTCTGTTTTCTGCTGCAGATGGAGGAGACCGATGGTTTGCCCCTGGTTGATCAGGGGGGCGCAGATATAAAAAAATCCACCGACCCCGGCCATATGCCGGCAGCCCATGATGGAGTCTTTTTCCTGAACCTGGTGCAGTTTGCCGCGTCGTGCGGCCCAGCAGTCGTGCGGGGGAAAGGCCGTCGCCTCCAGGACGGGTTCCCCCCAACGGTGCTGTAATTCCAGGGTCTCTTCCTGGGAATCGAGCATAAAAAGGGCCCCGGAGGTTGCCGGGAACAGGTCCGCGGCAAAGCGGCCGATCAGGGGGTAGGCCTCTTCCGGGGTCTGGCAGGCCTGTAAAAATTCTCCCATTTCACTTAAAAGGGTAGCTTCCCGGTTGCGGTTCCCGTAATCGTAGACCATCTCCTGCAGTCTGGCCGTTGTCTGCTGGAGGGCCCCCTCCGTCTGCCTCCGCTCCTCTATTTCCGCCTCCAGCCGGGCCTGAATCTCGGCCACCATGTTCAGGGCTTCCCGGTTTTCCTGCAGGTCCCGCGCATAGCAAAGCAGCCCCTCGGGGATTTCGGGGTCGTCGTCGAAGGTCTGCAGGGTGATCCGATAAGGGCTGTTCCGCCCGTCCGGGGTCTTCAACGACAACTCCCGCTCCACCGCAGTCCCCTGTTGAAGCAGTGTGAAGAGGAGGAAGTCGAAATCGTCCCGGGCCTGGAAAAGGTCCTGAAACGGGAATGATCCCGTCCGACCGGTGGGAGGAAGCAGCGTTTCGCCGGCCTTTTTGTTCCAGCGCACGATTCGCCTGCGCTGGTCGATAATCAAGGTGGCCAGGGGCGAACAGTCAAAAGCCGTTCCTAAAAAAGAACTCGTTTCGGAACCGGCGCCCTCTGGCGGCCTGCGTATTTCGTCCAAACGCCTGGTGGTCATGAACCTTCCTTTAGCTTGTTCCCCGCCGGATTTCCTTTGTTAGGAGATTAAAATAGTTATCGGTTAAAAAATAATAACAATAAAGTAATTATTTAAGGCAGATTACGGGAGTTCAGGGCCGGGATCGTTGGAAGCGGTTCAAGTAGATGAATAAAAAAGATGAAAGGTCTCCTCGATCTGGCGGCTGATCAGGGGGACCAGATTTTCCATGATGCCGACCGGCAGGCTTAAAAATTCAAAAATATGAATGATATCAGGTGAAATGCGCCGTTCGCCGCTGTTCCCCAAGCCCAGCGCATTCACTATGGTGTCTGCCAGGGAGACCACGGCCGCTTCGGCCGAGGGGGGGACCCGGAGCGCCTCATGGTGCCGGCCAAGGCCTTGCTCGAGGGTCGTTGGAAGTTTCCACTGTTCGGCCAGGGCCAATCCCACCTGGGCATGGTCGAAACCCAGATGCTGCCGTTCGACTTCATAATAAAACAGGTCCGAATCCCGGACCGAGCGCAGGACGATCTCAGACCAGCGGGGCAGGTACTTGAATATGATCAGTTTGCCCACATCGTGGAGCAGGCCGGAAATAAAAAAGCGTTCCAGACCTTGAAAATTTTTAAATCCGGCCAGTAACCGGGCGCAGATACCGCAGGCCAGACTGTGCTCCCAAAAAAGGCCCATGTGCATCAGGGAGGAGGGACTCTCGCGAAACAGGGACATGACCGAAGTGCCCAGGGCCAGACTGCTCAATTCTCTGGTCCCCAGGATCGTCACGGCCCGGGAGATGGTGTCGATCTGCTGCTGGAATCCGAAGAAGGCGCTGTTGACGATTTTTAGTACTTTGGCCGAAAGGCCGGGGTCCTGGCTGACGATATGGGCCACCTGCCTGGCGGAACTGCGGGGATCGTTGATGACTTTTTCGATTTGCAGGAAGATATCCGGCGGAGAAACGAGTTCCGCATCCCGGTGCACCAGGGAAGCCAGGTCCGGCTTCGCCTCCGGCATTTCGGCCGGAGGCCTCTCAGAGGCCTGGGGAGCAGGTCCGTCGACCGGCGCCCCGGCGTGGTCCCGCTGGCCCCGCTGATCGCGTTCGCGAAAGACCCGGACCGCTTCATGAAATTCCCGCAGGAGAGGGTGAGCCAGATCGCATCTGGAAAAAATGATTTCCAGCCCGGGATCGGGTGTCACGGCCGCTGAACTATTCATGGCAGGCAGGCTGGTTCATGGTGGTAATCAGGACTGGTTGAAAAAGATCTGGAAGGTGTCCTCGACCTGCTGATTGATCAGGGGCACCAGGCTTTCGGAAAAACCGCCGGGCAGTTTAAGGAATTCCCAGACTTCGATAATCTGGGGAGAAACAAATTGTTCGCCGCTGGTCCCGTAGCCCAGGGCGTTGATCAGACTATCGGCCAGGAAGACCACGGCGGCGTCCGGGGAGGGAGGATACTGCAGGGGTTGATGATGGCCGCCGATGGCCTGTTCCAGGTTGAGGGGCAGTCGCCATTTCCTAGTAAGCGCTGTGCCCAATTGGGCATGGGTGAACCCCAGCAGGTCCTGTTCGGTCTCCACTTGAAATGAATCCTCGCGGCGGGCCTGGGTCAGGACCGCTTTGGCTTTCTGCGGCAGGTTTTTATAGATAATGAGTTTCCCCAGGTCATGGAGCAGTCCGGAAATAAAGAGCTGTTCGATGTGCGGGAGATTTTTATAACTGGCGATAGCCCGGGCCGCAATGCCGGAAGCCAGACTGTGTTCCCAAAACCAGCGCATGGTCATGAGTTCGGCCGGTATGTCCCGGAAAAGGGCGAAGACCGAAGTGCCGAGCGTCAGGGTGCTCAACTGATCGCTGCCCACGATGGCTACGGCCCGGGAAATGGTGTCCACCGGCTTGGGAAAGCCGTAAAAGGCGCTGTTGACGATTTTCAACAGCTTGGCCGAGAGGTTGGGGTCCTTGCTGATAACCTCCGCTACCTGAAAAGCGGAACTGCGGGGGTTGTTGATGACCTCTACCACTTGATAAAATATGTCCGGCAGGGAAACCAGTTCCAGGTCCGGAGTCAGCAGGGCCAAGGGGTCATCGCTGCCGGAGGGGGATTTTTGGACCCCACGGCTTCGGTCATCCTGGGGCCGGTGCCAGATCTCGTTGGAAGGCACAGGGAAAGGGGGGACCGGGGAAAAGCCGGCTAGGCCGGGATTGGCCAGGACCACCCGAAAAATTTCCTGGATAATCGGATGATCGGGAGGGCATTTGGAAAGTCTTTTTTCGATCAGATACCGGTTGTCGGCCGAGCGTTCAGGCGCACCCGCTGAGGCGGCAGCGGAAGAATCAGACTTGGATTTGTTGTTTTCCAGTATTTCCAAATTCTTGACCCCGGCGAGCCGGACTGCCCGGAGGTGCTCGAAATCCAATAGGGTGTCTTTACGGAACAGTAAACGGCCATTGGGCAATATGATATCCGCGCCCAGGATCATTCCGGGATGAAGTTCGTCGGCTTTTATCTGGATCATGGGTCAAGGGCTCCTCAGTTGTTTCATCGAAAAGAGGAGTCCAAAACTTAAATCTTTTTAGGACCCAACGACGATATTCCGGGCAGGCCGCCGCAAAGCAAGGGGCGAGCCCCTACCGAGCATGAAAATTTTTGCAGTCAACGTCCTCGCCGAACGCCGAACGCCCGATGCCGAACGGTAAGTTCGAACTAAACCAGACGATTCAGGCCGCAGTAGACCTGGACGCCGGATTTTTTGGCCGGGGAGGCCAGGGTCATGTTCAAGGAATCGGCCAGGGCCACGGCCAGGGCCGTGGGACGGGAGGCGGCCAGGATAAAGGGGATTTGGGCCCGGGCGGCTTTCTGGACCAGTTCGTAACTGATCCGGGAGGAGAGGATCAGGACCGCGGCCCGGTGGAGGGAGCGTTCCAGGAAGAGTTTCCCGATGGCTTTGTCGAGGGCGTTGTGGCGGCCCACGTCCTCGGCCAGGGACAGGAGTTGAAAATTAGGGGAATAAAGGGCCGCGGCGTGGGAGGCCCGGGTTTCCCGGTAAAGGCCTTGCTGTTCCTTCAGTGTTTCCAGGAAATGATAAGCCCCTTGAAGGTCGATCCCCGGACCATCCGGCAGGGGCTGGACCATCTGGGAAAGGTCGTCGACCAGTTCCTTGCCGCAGATGCCGCAACTGGTCTGGCTGACGAAGCCCCGCCGGTCCAGCACCCCGGCAATCCTGGCCAAACGGGCCGCAGTGACCGTAACGGTCACCACATTGGTGGATGCGCCGTCGCAGGAGGCGATGGTCTCCACGTCGTCCGGACTGTCCAGGATGCCTTCGGCCAGGCAGAACCCGGCCACGTGGGCCGGTTCGTCGCCGGGGGTGCGCATGACCACCGAATAGGGCTGGCCCTGAATCCGGATGGAAAGGGGCTCTTCCTGGATCAGGTTCAGGGTCCGGTCTATTTTATTGCCGGCGTCGATAAGGGTGATGTTCCTGGAGATGACGGTGCCGCTCATGGGATCTCCTTTTTGGGTTCGAATAGGTCGACTTGCGGTCCATTATAATCAAAAAGCCGCTTTTGTAAAAGAAAAGGCGGGGCGGTCCTTCAAAGGACCGCCCCGCCTGGGAACGCTAACGGCGCAAGCGCCGGCTT
>JALOOY010000561.1 GCA_025454185.1 Thermodesulfobacteriota bacterium | reverse complement strand
GGCCGGCGAAGCCTTGAACCAGCCCTTGGCGAAGCTGGAATTCGTGCGGCCCGATACCCGGGAGACCCTGCCCGGCGGCTCCGCCTCGGCCAGCCGGACTACCTACACCTTCGGCCGGGCCTTGATCGACGCGGCCGCAGAGCTGAAACAAAGAATCACCGAGAAGGCGGCGGAGCTTTTCGGGACCCCGGATGTGGAAGAAGTTCGTTTAACGGATTCGGCGGTCCGTCACGTTCCCACCGGGTGGATGATCCCCCTGGCCCGCATGGCCGCAGAACTGGGGCCCGAGGAATGTGGGGCCGTTTGTTCTTTCCAGGCCCCGACCGCGCCGGAGCGGCCGACTTCAGACCCGGCGCTGCAATTGCACGGCGTTCCCCATCTGATTTTTTCTTACGGGGTTCACCTGGCGGCCGTGGAGGTGGATACCCTGACCGGGGGGGTGACGGTGGAGAAGTACCTGGCGGTGAGCGACTGCGGCCGGATTGTCAATCCCGCGCTTTTCGAGCAACAGATTCAAGGTGGGATCGCCCAGGGGTTGGGTTTTGCCCTGACCGAGGAATATCGATCGGAGCAGGGAAAGGTCATTACCGGCGATCTGTCTACCTATATTCTGCCCATGGCGGTCGACCTGCCGGATATGGAATCGCTGGCGGTGGACTCTTTTGAACCGAGCGGACCGCAGGGACTGAAAGGCGGGGGAGAAATCGGGATCGACGGCCCGCTGCCGGCGGTGGCCAACGCCCTGGCGGACGCCTGCGGGATCCGGCTGACGCGGAATCCCTTTACAGCGGAGCGGGTGTTGCGGGCCATGCTTGAAAGGAAAGATGGAAGCGGGAAGATGGAAGATGGAAGAAAAGCCGAACAGGGAAGCAAATGATAAACAGCAAATCATGGCGAGACCGGCAGAAGGCGGGTCGAAGCAATCTCCAGGATCGAGTTTTAAAACATGAAAATCAAACTCTCCTTTATCCTAAATCAAAAACCTGTTGAACTGGAAACGGACAGTGACCGGCGGGTGGTGGATTTGCTCCGGGAGGACCTGGGACTTACGGGGACCAAGGAGGCCTGCGGGGCCGGAGAATGCGGGGCCTGCACCATTCTGGTGGATGGCGATAACCGGCTTTCCTGTCTGATGCGGGCCGGTCAGCTTGCCGGAAGGGCCGTAACGACCATCGAAGGGCTGGCGGACGAAAGGGGCCTCCATCCGGTGCAGCAGGCCTTTGCTGAGGCGGGCGCCGTGCAGTGCGGGTTCTGTACTCCCGGGATGATCCTGGGGGCGGTCGGTTTGCTGGAACGCAATCCCCGGCCCGGGCGGGGGGAAATCCGCGCGGCCCTGTCCGGAAACCTGTGCCGCTGCACGGGATATCAGAAAATCGTGGATGCCGTGGAAAAGGCCGCGGCGGCATCGGCGCCCAGGGAGTGATCCGTGCCCCGCTGGCTAATGCCTGATGGCCTGGAAGCGTTATGGTCCGTCCTGGATGATCCGGAGGCGCGGATCTATGCCGGTGGTACGGATCTACTGGTCAAACTCAGGGCCGGTTTGGAAGCGCCGCAGCTCTTGATCTGTCTGGAACGGATCCCCGAATTGCAGGGCATCGAAGATCAGATCGGGGAGACCGGGTGCTGATCCGGGCGGGAACCAGCCTTTCCCGGATCGCTGCCGACCCGCTGCTGAGTACCCTGTTCCCGGTCCTGACCGGGGCCGTGCAGGTTCTGGGATCGCCGCCCATCCGGAATATGGGTACCGTAGGCGGCAACATCTGCTCCGCCTCGCCGGCCGGAGACACCCTGCCGCCGCTTTACGCGCTGCAGGCCGAGGTGGAACTGCGCAGCCGGACCCGGGACCGCAGACTGCCCATCCGGGAATTTATTCACGGCCCCGGCCAAACGGCCCTGGGACCCGGGGAGATCATGACCGGGGTCTGGATCCCGAAAAATCCTTCCTTCCATCGACAGCATTATGAAAAGGTCGGGCAGCGCCAGGCCCTGGCCATAGCCATCGTCAGCCTGGCGGCTTTGATCGACCTCAGCCCGGGAGGGATCATCCGGGATATTCGGCTGGCCTGGGGCAGCGTGGGGCCCACGATTATTACGGCGCCTGCCGTGGAGGCGGGTTTGCGCGGCCGGTCCTTGACTCTGGAAGCAATGGAGGAAGCGGCCCGGGAAGTCCGGCGAGCAGTAGCCCCCATCGACGACTTGCGCGCCGGCGCCGATTACCGTCGGGAAGTGGCCGGCAATCTCCTTTCTCGCTTGAGTCTCCTTGCCGTAGACCGGCCGGAAGCAAGGTCCTGATCGTTTGGACAGGCCCAGCGAACCGCCCCTCTGGACCAGCGAGTTCCTTTGTTTCAATGTCGCCGTCTTCCTGGCCTTCATCAATATGGCCGTCTTTTTTTCCTTCGAAGAATATCTGCGCACCCTGCCCATCGCTCCCCAATGGTTCGGGCTGCTCATGGGCCTTTTCTCGGCCGTAGCCCTGGTCCTGCGCCCCTTCATCAGTCCTTTTTCCCATGCCGGCAACGCCCGTTCCTGGATTTCCCTGGGCACCCTGGGCGTCATGGCCGCCTTGGCCGCCTATGGCTGGGCCGGCACCCTGGGGACGATGGCGGCCCTGCGCCTGTTTCACGGGACGGCTCACCTGGTTCTGGCCACGGCCCTCCTGACCGTGATCGTCCAGCGCATCCCGCCGGGCCGGAGCGGGCAGGCCTTCGGCCTCCTGTCCATCATCACCCTGCTGCCCTATGCCGTCGTTCCGCCGGTGCTCCAGATTTTGATGGAACGGTTGGGCGGCTATCCCCAGGTCTTGATTTTTTTTGCCGGTACCATGACCTTGATTTTTCCCCTGATTTTCTTAAAAGGATCGGGACAGGATCCGGGGGATGGGGGTCGGCCCGGCCGGTTGTCCCCTACGGAGATCCGGCAAAATCTGCAGGAA
>JALOOY010000104.1 GCA_025454185.1 Thermodesulfobacteriota bacterium | reverse complement strand
AGCGAGGATAATTCGATCCCGACGAACAGCTCGCTGGTCACGATGTCGACTTTTTTCCCCTGATCGGCCAGACGCTCGGCGGTCCCGGCGGCGCGGTGGCCGCCGGTTTCATCGATGTAGAGCACCCGGCTGCCTATCGGGTATTTTTCGGCCAGCACGTCCCAGACACTCAGGACCGAGGGGGGGCCATAGGAGCCGGGAAAGGGCCGGGGATCGGGCCGGGAGCCGGCGGCCACGATGACCGCATCCGGGGACTGTTCCCTGACCAACTCCGGGGTGACTTCCACCCCGGTCTCGAAGGCGATTCCCTTTTTTTTTACTTGGCGCAGCAAATACCGGCTTACCCCGGCCAGGTTTCCCCGCCCGGCGCCCCGACAGGCCAGGTTGATCTGCCCGCCGCCGACCTTTTCTCTTTCGTAAATGGTTACCTGGTGACCCCGTTCCCCGGCCGTCAGGCCCGCCATCAGGCCCGCCGGGCCGGCTCCGACGACCAGGACCTTCTTCCGAGGCGGGGCCGGGACCGGGCTGTTTTCGTCTTCCAGCGCCTCAAAGCCCACTCGGGGATTGAGGATGCAGCCCAGGACCTTGGACTGGTTGATCCGTCCTAAGCAGCCCTGGTTGTCCTTAACACAGTGGCGGATTTCCTCGGGGCGCCCGTCTTGGGCCTTCCGGGCCAGATCCGGGTCGCAGATCAGAGCCCGGACAAACCCGACCGCATCCGCTTTTCCCTCGGCCAGCACGGTTTCGGCCATGGCCGGAAAGGCGATCTGGTAGCCGGCGAACACTGGCAGTTGAATCCGTGATTTTAACTGCCCGGCCAGTTCAATCGTGTGGCCCATGGGGGTATGCATGGAGGCCAGCACCAGATGAAGATTGTAATAAGTTCCCAGGGAGGACTGCAGGTAGTCCACCTGACCGGTTTCTTCCAGAAGGGCGGCCATTTCCAGCGACTCCGGCGGGGCGATCCCGCTCCAGAACCGCTCGTCCGCGCACAGACGGACCCCGATCGGGAATTCCTCACCCACGACCCGGCGCACCCCGGCGATCACTTCCAGCGGTAAGCGCAACCGGTTCTCCAGGCTGCCCCCGTAGTCGTCTAACCGGTGATTGCTCAAAGGGGAGAGGAACTGGCGCAGCAGAGATTCGGGGCCCAAGTCGATCTCCAGCCCGTCAAAGCCCGCCTCCCGGGCAACCAAAGCCCCTTGGGAAAAGGCCTCCACCGTTTCGGCCAGGTCTTCCGGTTCCATGGCCTTGGCCGTTTCCCCGAAAACGATGTCCGCCAAGGCCGAGGGGCCCCAGACCTCTCGCCGGGTGAGCGCACCACTGCTTTGAAATCCGTGGTGGGTGAGCTGGGCGAAAACGGGGGTTTCGAATTCATGGACCGCCCGGGTAAGCCGCTGCAGGTCGCTGACGGCCTCGGGTTGGTAGGTCCGGATCAGCGTTTCCCAGGGAAGGTCGTTGGCGTGCAGCGAAAGTTCGCCCAGGATGATTAGACCGCAACCGCCCCGAGCCCGGCGCCGGTAATAGGCGATGTGCCGGTCGGTCAGCCGTCCGTCCCGCCCAAAATTCGTCCGATGGGCCAGAAAGCAGATCCGATTGGGCAGGGTCAGGCCTCGAAGCTGCAGCGATGCAAATAGCTGATCGTACATGATTGGAATTAAGCGGCCGTCCTCAGGTTGACCAAGCACTCGGGATCCGGGCGGCCGATCTCCCGGTAGGTGTGATAGGCCACGGCCGGGCAGCCGCCGCGGCATTCCTCAAAACGGGGGCAAGTCCGACAGGCCGTTACCTGCAGTTGCCGCATTTGAGCAAAAATCGGGGAGTGGTCCCAGAGACTCTTGAAGGAATTGGATCGGATATTTCCGGCCAGGAAGGCGTCTTCCTGCAGGAAGGCGCAAGGATAAACATTTCCCGCCGGGGAGAGGCAGCAGGTCATCTTGGCGGCCCCGCACATGTCCAACCCCCGGCGGCGCCTTTTTTCCGAGGTCAGGCAGAAGAAAGAGTCGCCGGTCCGGACCCGTTCGTGCCGTTCGAGCCAGGCGGCGAAGGCCTCCAGTTGGTCGGTCGACGGCGCCAGATCGGCCCGGCTGCCCTTCCCACGTCCGGAGGGGCGGAAACGGGAGACCCGCAGCTCGGCATGATAGGATTGCGCTATATGGCGAAGCGCTTCGAGCTGTGGATAATTCATCCGGGTCAGTACGGTATTGATGCTGAAACGGGCACCCTCCCGGGCCAGATGATCCAGGGCGGTCAAGACCCGGGCGTAGGTTCCCCGCCCCCGGATAGCGTCGTTGACCTCGGCCGTGGCCCCATCCAGGCTCACCTGCAGATAGAACCGCTTCATCCCGGCCAGGCGCCGGGCGAGGGCCCGGTCGATAAGCAGTCCGTTCGAGCTCACACAGGTGACCAGGCCCCGGGCGTGGGCCCGGTCCAGCAGCTCCAGGAAGTCCTCCCGGATGAAGGGCTCCCCCCCGCCGATATTGACCTGAAATACCTTGAGGGCCGCCCAGTCGTCGATCAGCCGCCGGCACTCCGCGGTGGAGAGCTCTCCCGCCGCAGCCGCTCCCGCGGCGGAAAGGCAATGGACACAGCGGAGATTGCAGCGCAGGGTGACTTCCCAGGTGACGTTGACCGGGGCCCGCAGCCCCGCCCTGGCCAGTTCAGCAGGCAAGGATGACCCCCTTCTCCCTCAGGGACTCCAAGGCGTTTTTCACGGCCGACCACTTCGCCGCGGCGGAAGGTCCGGCATTTTCCCCGCGCCGGTACCAGTCCCGCAGGGTTTCCCGCCCCTCAAAGAACTCTTCCCCCAGGAAGTTCCCGGACCCTACAAAATAGAGGCCTGGACCCTGCTGGGTGTAAAAAAGGAGTCCAAAATCTTCTTCCCGAACCTGACTGCCGGGGGCCAAACGGTAGCGAATTCCGTCGGTGCCTGGAGCCGTCACTGCTCAATAAACTCCACAGATTCCGTCGATGGCCAGTTCCTCGATCTTGATCTCTTCAACGATAAAAATTTCCTCTTCGGATTCCTTGCTGAATTCAGCGTTGGTTTCTTTTTCTGATTCGGTCATCTTTGGTAGCTCCTCCTGGTTCTTGAGTGATAAAACTATACAAATTGTCCGGCAGTCGTCTTGGCCTTTGTTGATAGAGAGTTCTTCCCCCTGTGGAGTGGGTGATTAGCGCTTCAATGATTCCATGGAAATACAGGAATGGGCAAAGGAGGCCCCGGCGTTCATGGCTACCGCTACGAAAATGACTTCGGATATCTCTTCATCAGTGGCCCCGGCCTGTTTGGCCTTTTGAATATGGCTGTCAATGCAATAAGGGCAGCGGGTGATGTGGGCGCAGGCGACGGCGACCAGTTCCTTTGCTTTGATGGACAGGCGTCCCTCTGCAAAGACCTTCTGATTGAAAGTCACAAAAGCATTAAAAAGATCCCTGTTGAGATCCATCAATCTCTGTAAATGTTTAGGCCCGTCTTTGGGATAGAAGAATTCGCTCATGGTTCCTTTCTTCCTTCAATTGCTCTGTTTGAAATGCTTTTTCTTGTAATGTTTTTTCCCTACTAGACCGCCAGACCGGTTTTTTGGTTCCATCCCGGATGATCCGACAACGCCTGGTGATAGGCCCTATGATTCCGCAAAGAAGCCCAGGCGGTCAACCTCCATGCATAACTGGAAAAACCTGAATCAAGGCCCCGTCGATCAATTCCTCTTCCCGCGGGAGCAGGCGGCCATTCATCACCACGGTCCCGCCTTGGCCTGGGGTGATGCCAAGGCGGGTTAACAGGTCGGCGACCCGGGTCCCTTCCGGCATTTCCATTTCGTTGGCCGGAAGGGTCGGGTCGGCTGCCGAGGGTGGTTTTAGGGTCCCATAGGTTTTTACCGTGACCTTCATGGACCAAGCTCGTCAAAAGTTGAAGGTGCCGTCCATGTCCTCCCCGGTCATGACCACCACCGTGTTGTGTGGAGGCAATGGTTCCTTGTAGAAAAATTCGGGCAGGCGATCGTCCTGATTGGTAAACCCGGCCTTCCGGTTGAACTCCCGTTCGGCCTGTAATACCCGGAGGCCCAACTGAGGGATGGCCTCGGGACCCAACTGGGTTCCGAATTTGGCGTTCATGGCCTGCAAAAATGCCATCCCGCCCTCCGGGGTAGTCAGGGCAAAACTCGCTAAAAGGCACAGGCCCGTGCAATCCACCGCGGCCATGGCGATCTGGGTATTCCGGGAGGCCTCTACCTGCCCTTCACGCTTCAGGGGATCCAGTTTCTGGGCCATGTATTCCCCGATCACGTTCCCGGCCGAGTGGTCGGCCCCCATGGGCGAAGTGGCATAGGTCACGGCGTTGCCCTGCATGGCCCGCGGATCGTAGGCGGCGATGCTCTGGCCCTTGACTACCGGCACTCGGTGATGATTGAAATGTTGTCCCACTGCCGTTGGACCGTTGCCTAAGACCCGGCCCATATCTGTTCCCTGGGCGATCTCCTCGATCAGTTCGATCGCCGCCTCGCCGTCGCCGAATTTTTTATACCCCGCATCCATGGCCACGGCCACGGCCACACCAGTGCTCATAGTGTCCAGACCGATGTCGTCGCAAAGGAAATCCAGACGGGCGATGGTATCCAGGTTGTCGATGCCGGTCATGCCCCCCATGGCCCAGATCGTTTCGTATTCCAGGGAGGAGGTGAGATACTTCCCATCCTTGTCGTTATAGATGTTGGAACAATGGACAATGCATTGGGCGCAGCCCATGTGGCTGGGGTTGCCTTTCCGCTCGCTGATCAGTTGCGTCATGGCCTCGCCGGAGATTTTCTCCCAGCCGTCCATCGTTCCCTTGGTGGCATTGTAACTGGGAAAGGCCCCCATGGCATTGACCGGAGCCACCAACCCGGCGGTGCCCAGGTTCGGCAACAGCTGACCGCTGAAGGGATGCTCCCTCACGGCCTTGGCAAAGGCTTTGGCCGATTCCTTGAAGGTTTCGGGGTCTGCCAGGGCGTCCGGGCTGCTGCCACGTTGATCCACCACCAGGGCCTTCAAGCCCTTAGACCCCATCACCGCCCCCAATCCCCCGCGACCGGCAGCCCGGCAAGGGCGGCCGTCGATATCGGAGGTCTGGATAGAGGCGGCCTTCAGTCCATATTCCCCGGCCGGGCCGATGCACATGACCGAGGCTTTATCCCCATAGGTCTCCAATAACTTTTCGGTCAGGGCGTAGGTCCGCATCCCTTTGAATGCACCGGCGGGCAAAAGGGCTGCCCTCCCCTTTTCGTCGATCCGCAGGAGAAACAGCTCCTCCGGCGCGGCCTGTCCCTCGACGATGACGGCCGTGATCCCCAATCGCCCCAGGGCGGCGGCAATCGTGCCCCCGGCATTGCTTTCTTTGATGGTTCCGGTCAAGGGGCTCTTGGCGCCCACGGAAATTCGGCTGGTATTAACCAGACTGGTTCCGGTTAGAAGTCCTGGGGCAAAGATGAGCTTATTTTCCGGTCCTAACGGATCGCACCGGGGAGGCACCTCCGTATTGATCATGATGGAAGTCAGCCCCCGGCCCCCCAGACCTAGATAAGATTGCGGCACATCTTCCACAGCGATGGTCTTGTCCGACATGTTCACTCGAATAAATTTCATGGTGCACTCCTTGGCTTCAGATAATTCTTGTAAAATCCGATCAGCTTCCTCTCGTTTGTTGAGGTGGCCTAACGTGATATATTAACACAACCGGATGGCCGGGGGGAGAAGAGATTTATTTCCGCTCCCGCCGGCCGCCCAGTCCATAAAGGGGAAGACGTTCCCACCCGAGGTCGGGCTAATCCCAGGAGCAGACCCAGCGGCCCTGAATCTGCCGCTTGACCATGGCGTCGGCCACGTCGTTGATCTGCTCCAGCTTGAATTTCTTGCTGATCAGCTTGTCGAGTTTCAGGTCTTCTTTCATGGCCAGGTTGACCAGACGGGGGATATCCACATGGGTGGAGATGCTCCCGTAAAGGTTTCCCAAAATCGATTTTTGGTGCAGCGGTAAAAGCATGAGGGGCAAATTAGTCGTCTGGTCATGAGGAGTGATTCCCGGAATCACTAATTTTGATCCCATGCCGGTAGAAATCCGGAAATCGTATGCCGCTGGGAGTTTGTGACTCTAATTAACCAATCCGAACGGTCCGGGTCTTTCGATTCCATCAACTTTTTTATTTTGTTTTCAGAAGATTTTTTTAAAAATCA
>JALOOY010000560.1 GCA_025454185.1 Thermodesulfobacteriota bacterium | reverse complement strand
ACGGAGTAACGGGGCGAGATATCGAAATAGTCCGTTTCTTCGAAATGGCCCAGCAGGGTCTCCAGTCCCTCGTAGAACCGGGCCGTGTCGAAATGCAGGGTATTCTGTTCCGGGTTCAGGACTATGCCCGGGAAGTGCTCCGCCGCCTGGACATACATATCTTCATAATAACCCACGTGGGGCAGTTGGGGCCAGAAAGGGATGTCCAACGACAGGGCCAGATCGAGGGCCCGGTCCACCTCCCGGTGGGGCAGGATGGCCATGGCGGTAGTGCGTAATCCGCCGGGGATCATCGGCCTAGCAGACTTTTCGAGTTCCATGCTTCGATCCATATCGTTTTGTCATCGGCGGCTTTGCCGCGTCATTGGGCGCTTTGCGCCGTCAGCGGGTTAGTTTTTCCCCCGCTGTCTTTTTTGCTCTTCCTGATAGAGCTTGTAGCTGATGCTGTCCACCAGGGCCTGCCAGGAGGCCTCCAGGATGTCGGTGGAGACCCCCACGGTCCCCCACTTGTTTTCCCCGTCGGCGGATTCGATCAACACCCGGACCTTGGCGGCCGTGCCTTCCAGACTGGACAGGACCCGGACCTTGTAATCCTCCAGGTGCATTTCCTTCAACTCCGGATAGAACCGCTCCAGGGCCTTGCGCAGGGCGTTGTCGAGCGCGTTGACCGGCCCGTTGCCCACGGAAGCCGTGTGGGCCGTCTGGCCCCCCACCTTGACCATAATGGTGGCCTCCACCTGCGGCGGCTGGTCTTCCAGCGTCTTGTGGGACAGGACCCGGAAGCCCAGGAGCTGGAAATAACGCTTCTGCCGGCCCAGGGCCCGGTTCATGAGCATTTCGAAGGAACCCTCGGCCCCCTCGAACTGGAAGCCCTGCCGTTCCAGGTCCTTCAACTGGGCCAGGATCTCCAGGACCACCGGGTCTTTGCTGGCCAGATCGATGCCGTAGCGGCCGGCCTTGGAAAGGATGTTGCTGCGGCCGGCCAGATCGGAAACCAGTATGCGCTGCACATTGCCGACCAGTTCGGGCCGAATGTGTTCGTAGGTTTCCGGGTTCTTGGCTACGGCGCTGACGTGGATGCCCCCCTTATGGGAAAAGGCGCTGGCCCCCACATAGGGCTGATACTTGTTGTGACGGATATTGGCCAGCTCGTTGACGAAACGGGATACCTCGCTGATCCGGCGGAGCTGCTCTTCGGCCAGCACCGGGAGGCCCAGCTTGAGCTGCAGATTGGGGATGATGGAACAGAGATTGGCGTTGCCGCAGCGGTCCCCGAACCCGTTGATGGTGCCCTGCACATGGGTGATCCCGTTTTCCACCGCGGCCACCACGTTGGCCACGGAGCATTCGCAGTCATTGTGGGCATGGATGCCCAAAGCCGCCCCCGGAAACACTTCCTGGACGCGCTGAATAATCGGGGCCAGGCGGCCCGGCAGCGTGCCGCCATTGGTGTCACACAACACCAGGCAATCGACTTGGGCCTCCCGGGCGGCCCGCAGCGTGGCCAGGGCATACTCGGGGTTGGCTTTGAAATGGTAATCACCGAAGTCCGGGCCTGCAGCAGCCCTTTAAGGTTTTGGTCTTTTTCAGGGGTCCCTTTGGGGTTGTGGGTGCTGCCGAAGGCCGCCAGACGGGCGGTCTTCAAGGTCTGCCCCTGCATTTCCTTAAAAAACTCTCCGTCTTTGGGATTCGACCCGGGCCAGCCCCCCTCGATGTAATCGATACCGAGTTCATCCCATTTTTTGGAGATGCGGATCTTGTCCACCACCGAGAGATTGAAATCCTCGGCCTGGGTGCCGTCCCGCAGGGTGCAGTCATAGACTTCGATGCTGGGCATGCTGTCCTCGCCCCCTTAACTATGGTTGTTAGAAAACCAAAAAAAATTCAAATTTCTTGGTTAGACTTTAACGGTTTTGCCGGTTAAATGCAATCCCCCAGGGGCCAGGAAGCAAACAGAACCGTGCCCTGACCGCAGGCCGATTCGAGGCGGTACTCCCCCCCCGAGAGTTCGGTCCGTTCCTTCATGGTGGTCAGGCCCAAGCCCCTGACCACCGCCTGCGGTTCAAACCCCCGGCCGTCGTCCCGGATGATCAACACAATCCGGCCGTCGACTTTGCTCAGGCTGAAGGTGACCCGGCTGGCCCCGCTGTGCTTGGCCACATTGTTCAAGGCTTCCTGGGTCAGGCGAAAAATGGGGGTCTTCACGGTCTCGGCCAGCTCGTTTTCAGCCAATTCGGTCTGCTTTTCCACCCGGATGTGCCCATAGGTCTTTTCAAACTCCCGGCAGAGCCAATTGAGGGCCGGCAGGAGTCCCAGGTCGTCCAGCACCGCCGGACGCAGATCGACCATGATCCGGCGCACCTCTTGGTTCAAACCGCTCAGTATGGTTATGACTTCTTCCAGGGTTCCTCCCGGGTCGATGCCGGCCTCCATCTCTCTGGCCATTTTTTCCAACCGGTACTTGGCGGCCACCAGCGTGGAGGCCAGGCTGTCGTGCAGCTCGCCGGCGATCCGTTTTCTTTCCTGCTCCTGGGCGGCCAGGTATTGGGCCGCGAAAAAACGCACCTGCTGCTCGGAGGCGCGCAGCGTCTCTTCCAGTTCCCGCCGCCGGACGATTTCCGCTTCCAGGGCTTCGACGGTCGTTTTCAGGACCCGGGTCCGGTCCCGGACCCGCTGTTCCAGTTCTCCGTGGGCCCGCTGCAGGTCCGCTTCGGCCCGCTGGCGTTCCTCCTCCCGTAGGCGGTGTTGAATCCAGGCGTAGAGCACCGGGGCGATACGAACGGCCGTCGCTTCCAATAATTCCCGGTCCTTT
>JALOOY010000559.1 GCA_025454185.1 Thermodesulfobacteriota bacterium | reverse complement strand
AGGGCCAGTGACCAGAGGGAGAGTTGGGGGAAGAGCGGCCAGGCCAACAGGATACCCAGACCCATGGTCAGGGGCAGCCCGATCAGCAGCAGACGCAGCGGCAGGGCCCGGGAGCGGACCAGGGCCGGCAGGTCGATCAGGGAGGCGTCGATGAAGAGGATGAGCACCAGCGTGATCTCGGCCATGACCCGCACCAGCTCGGTGTTGATCGAAACATTCATCCAGCCGAAGCCCAGAGGACCGGCCAGGACGCCCACGGCCACGAAGACCATGGGGCCGGTAACGGGCGATCGTTCAGCCAGTTTGGAAAAAAGGCCGAAGAAGTAGGCCAGGAGGGCGGCGAAAATGATGACCGGATAATCGTGCATGCGGAAAACTTGCCCGGGATATGGCTATTCGGTGCTTAACGGAAAGACCTGAAAATGCATCGTTTTAAAATGGGTGTCAAAGGAAAAAGCCGCTTTGATCCGCAGGGCGGCCATAACGGTGAAACTGGTGCAATCCGTGTAACTGAAATCCTGGTCCTTAAATTGGAGAAACAGTTCCCAGGCTTTGTCTTCGTCTTCCCGCCGCACCGCCAGCAACGTTACAAAGCGGCTGTCCTGCAGCCTCCGGCCAAACTCGGCAGTAGTCGTCCAACCCAACCGTCTTCGGAGCAAGGTGACCGTTTCATCAAAAATAAAATTGGTCGTCAGCAGAGGGGTCTGATTATTTCGGAAAAAGGAAACCGCCCTGGCATGATCAGGATCTTTTTTATCCACCAAGGCGTACCAGGCGCCGGTGTCCACGAAAAGACGTTTCAATTGGAATGCCCCTTCGGATAGAGAACGGCATCATGGTTTCGCGCAATGGCTGTTCCATCTCCGGAACCCATGCCGATGATTCCCATGATAGGATCCTTTTCCCTATCCGACTTATTTCCGGCGAATTTCTCCGCAATCATTTCGCGGATGATCCGGGCCAGACTTTTCCTTGTTTTCCTTGATTGTTCCATCAGGATTTCATATTGCCACGGTTCCAAGGAAATCTGGGTCCTGTGTTTGGCGGTACTCATGGGCGTTTCCCCCTCTGTGATCAAATGTTACATCATACATCATGAAGGTAGTGATGTCAATTTTTTGAGGAGGTCCAGCAATTAGCCGGCTTCCGACTTTCCATACAGACTGACCAGCCGGGCCACCACCACCACCAGGTAGATCTGGCCAAGAATCGCCTCCAGGATGGCCAGTCCTTTGGCCGAGGGGGTCAAGGGCACGATGTCACCGTAGCCCAGCGTGGCCAGGGTAACGAAGCTGAAATAGATCATGTCGGCCAGGGGGCGGGCCGTAACGGCGGCAGGGCGCGTGGCGGAAAAATGGAACGAACTCGGCAGCAGCTCGGCGATGACCGTAAACAGCAGGGCAAACATCAAGCCCAGCAGGAGGTAAAAGCTGAGGGAGGCGGCCAACCGCTCCCGCTCCACCGGGCCGGGGCTGAAGGCCATCCGGAAGCAGCCCAGGGTCCCCAGGACAAAGAGGAGGATGGCGCCGACCTGGCCGGCAGGCTGCAAGGCTGTTGCCCCGGTAAGAGCCAAGAGAATCCAGGAAACCAGTGAAAGGGTAAAAAGGACCAGACCGGTCCGCAGGACCCAGCGGCCGGTTACAACGGCCAGCAGCACCAGCAGGTCCAGCAGGATCAGAACGTTCAAGACTCCCGCCCATCCCACGTTCAAGACTCCCGCCCATCCCATTTCGGACAAAAAGGCCGAGCCGCCGATGGTCAGCAGCAGGGTGATGAACAGGAGGCTGAACCGATTGGCACCCAGTGCGGCCAAAAAGGGAGACCGGATGGTGGAAAATTTTTCGCTACGCGTCATGTAAAAATAGCATTTTCTCTCAAAAAGGGTTCCCGGGGCGGAATCCGTTTGCGGACTTCCAGCCACTTCCGGCCGACCAAACCTTTTGAAAAGCTGTATTTTTTATCCGTGTACTATACCACGCCGGGCCGTTGTTGTCTCTCTTCTATTTAACCGCGAGCCCAACGTGGACGCCGGAGGCCCTGGGGTGGTTAAGGCCAGAAATTGGGGGTGGCATAATACAAGGAATTCTTTTATACTCCTTGTTACAGGTGTGCCTAGTTTCAAGAGAGAGGGGCCTCCATGGAGCGTTTCCGGATTTTCCCCGCTTTGACGATTTTTATCCTGGCCTGCGGTTCTCTTTTTATCCTCGAAACCGTTTATCATTCCCCCACCCAGGCCGCCAGGGAAATCTTTAGAAAACAAAATGAGGGCTATACCGGGTCCCGGAGCTGCCGGGAGTGCCATGAAAAATTCTATCAATTGTGGGCTCCTTCCCATCACGGGCTGGCCATGCAGCCCTATACCGCCGAATTCGCCCGGAAGGAACTCCAGTCCCAGGAAAAACCGATCGTCATCGGGCGGGTCGGTTACCGGGCAGTCGTCGATCCGGGTAAAGGCTACGTGCTGGAGCAGGGTCCGAAGGGCAAGAAAACCTACCCCATCGCCCATGTCCTGGGCGGCAAAAATGTCTATTAT
>JALOOY010000558.1 GCA_025454185.1 Thermodesulfobacteriota bacterium | reverse complement strand
TAAGGCAGTTCAAAATGCCAGAAGGGCAGAAAGAAACGGCCGGCTTCTCCTCCTGCGACCGGTTGAGTGAAAAAAGGGAAAGGGCGGAGTTCCTCGCGGAAAGGTTCCCAGCCGGAACGGCATTGGGGGCAGAACAACAGGCAGCTTTCCGGGACCGCGGCCAGGTCCCAGCCGCAGTTCGGACAAAGGGTTGGGATAAAATGCCAGTCCCAGGTCTTTTCTCCCTCCGAGAGGAATTCCGGTGCCCCATAGGCTCCGCCGCCCTGAGGCAACGGCGTTCCCAGGACCCCGTCATGCCAACGCCCCCCGTCCCGGTAGAAGGGGGCGTAAATCAGGCTGCGCACCTCGCCGACGGATTTGCAGGCGCCTCGGGGCGGCGGGGCCGGAGGGGGCGCTTTGAACAGCCAGCGGCGGTCCTCGGCCAGCGCGAGGGCCAGACAGCGGTCTTCCGGGGAGAAATCCGCCAGGCGCAGCCTCAGGGTTTGCGGACGCAGACCCAGCGTGCCGGGGAAAGGCCCTGCGGGGACGGCTAAGAAACTGGTGTCCAGGACCCGCTCACTGCCTTCCGGCTGTTCCAAACCGAAGACCATGCCGCGAAAACGGCCGTAGGGCACGTAAACCAGGTCCCGCCGAGCCCCGGCGGCCGGGGCCGGCGGGATCCGGTAACGTAAGCCCTCGGCGGACCAGAGATACAACCGGACCCGACAGAAAGGACAGGAAAGGAGGCGGTCGCTCTCCGCCAGGACCACCGGGGCGCCGCATTGGGGGCAGGAATGTTCAATTTCCATGCCCTGCTATTTTCTCTCCGCAATGGTTGCACTACAGGGCCCCGGGCAAATTTTTTTCCCGGCAATGGGGGCAGGTTAGAGGCTCTGCCTGGCGGTCGGCCGGGCGGCCGCACTGGGAACAGAATTTAGCCTGGGCCGGTAGGTTTTTGAAACAATGAGGGCATTGCCGGACCACCAGGAGCTGATGCCCGCAGGCCGGGCAGAAACGGGAATCCGCCGGACAACTCCTCTGGCACTCGGGGCAGGCCGGGGACGGCTCCGTCTGGGCAGGGGCATTTTTCCTGAGAGATTCCAGCCAGAGGGACGGCATCATGAAGCCCAGCCCCAGCCCCATCCCGGCCCCCGCCTCCCCGGGGTTGCGGGCGGCGGCCTCCAGGGCCATGGCGCCCTTCATCTGCAGCAGACGGTTCAAGTCGTCGAAAAGGCTCAGCCGGCTTTGGTCATCCAGGGCCTGCTGCACGCTTGAGGGCGGGGTGATGGCGTTGATATACAATTCCGAGAGCCAGAGTCCGAAGTGTTTCAGGTCGTCCGGAACCCTGGGTGCCCACCAGGGTGTTGACGAACAAGACGGGTTGGATGACCCGGATGTTGAATACGCCGAAGGCCCGCAGGCGGACCAGCCCCAGCCGGGAATCTTTGAAGGCCACCGGATCGCGGGTTCCCCATTTCAAATTGGGGAAATAACGGGTGTTGACGAAATAGACCTCGGCCCGCAGCGGGCTGGTCAGACCCCAGGGCAGGCTGAGGATCTTGGTCAGCACCGGGATGTTGCCGGTGGTCAGGGTATGCCGTCCGGGGCCGAAGGCGTCATAGGCCCGCCCCTGATAGAAAAAGACCGCCGCCTGGCTTTCCCGTACCGTAAGCTGGGCCCCGAATTTTATCTCACCCGATCCCTGTTCCGGAATACGGTGAGCCATTTCCTGACCGCTTTGATCGAACCATTCGAGAACTTCTATGAAAATCAAGTTGTTGGTGCCCATATGGGTTCCTTTTCTCCGGCGGGGAGCCTGAGGGCCCTCCCGGGCTGCCTCTAGTATCGGCCGCTGCCCGGTGCTTCTTGAAAAACGGTTCACCGGCCAGAAAAATAAAAATTTTAACTTGATTTAATGGGTCGATATTCGTAATAT
This sequence comes from Thermodesulfobacteriota bacterium, assembly GCA_025454185.1. GTDB lineage: Bacteria > Desulfobacterota > RBG-13-43-22 > RBG-13-43-22 > RBG-13-43-22 > JACRCK01. The sequence continues at coordinate 1,192 of JALOOY010000558.1, read as the reverse complement.
ATAAAATTCATTATATTTCTCACGCTATTTCCCGCTCTGGGGGTGTGATCGCAAAGAGGCCAAACGGGAAAAGCGGCGGAAAAACCCCAAAAGGAGGAAGTGCATGTCTTATCTGTCCATGAAGCAGTTGTTGGAAGCCGGGGTCCATTTCGGTCATCAGACCAAGCGCTGGAACCCCAAGATGAAGCCCTATATTTACGGGGCCCGTAATGGGATCTATATCATCGACCTCCAGAAAACGGTCAACCTGTTCAAAACCGCCTATGACTTCGTGGTGGACACCGTAGCCCAGGGAGGCTCGGTGCTCTTTGTGGGCACCAAGAAACAGGCCCAGGATGCGATCAAGGAGGAGGTGGAACGGTGCGCCATGTTTCAGGTCAATCACCGCTGGCTGGGCGGCACCCTGACCAATTTTGCCACCATCAAAACCGGGATCGAACGCTTGAAATATCTGGAAGGGATCATTGCCGACGGTTCCATTCAGCGTTTTCCCAAGAAAGAAATTATCAACCTGGACCGGGAGCGGCAGAAATTGAACCGCAATCTGGGCGGAATCAAAGAGCTGGACGGTCTGCCCAAGGCCATGTTCGTCATCGATCCCCGCAAGGAGCGCATTGCCGTGCTGGAAGCCCGGAAACTGGGCATCCCCCTGGTGGCCATTGTGGACACCAATTGCGATCCCGATGAGATCGATTACATTATACCCGGCAATGACGATGCCATCCGAGCCATCCGGCTCATCACTTCCAAAATGGCCGACGCCTGCCTGGAGGGCAAGGGCAAGCGGCAGGAAGCCCTGCAGGCCCAGATCGATAAAGAAGACCTGGCCGAGGCCTTCCCCGAGAGCGGGGAAAGTTCGGCCGGGGAGACCGAAGTCCGGCGGGAACCCGGGGGACCCGAAGTGATCATCATCCGCCGGGCGGAGGAGACCAATATTCAGGGAGGGACCGAAAGTTGAATATTACATCCGAGTTAGTCAAGACCCTGCGGGAAAAGACCCAGGCGGGGATCATGGATTGCAAAGAGGCCTTGAAGGAGGCGGAGGGGGATCTGGAAAAGGCCGTGGAATACCTGCGGAAAAAAGGATTGGCCACGGCCCAGAAACGGGCCGGTCGGGCCACCTGCCAGGGTCAGATCGGCTCTTACATCCACGGGGGCGGCAAAATCGGGGTCATGGTGGAAGTGAACTGCG
>JALOOY010000557.1:1391-3191 GCA_025454185.1 Thermodesulfobacteriota bacterium | reverse complement strand
CCATCCTGACCCGCAGCCGGCTGCTGACCCTCGAGGGGGAACCCGGCCGCTTTACGGCCCGCATCGAGAAACAGCCCCGCTATATCGACGAAACAAAATGCATCGCCTGCGGACAGTGTGCCGAAAAATGCCCGCGTCCGGTTTCCGACGAATTCAATGAAGGGCTGGGCAAGCGCAAGGCGGCCTTCCTGCCCTTTCCCCAGGCCGTACCCCTGAAATATGCGTTGGATCCCGATCATTGCCTGTATCTTACCAAGGGGAAATGCGGGGTTTGTAAAAAAATCTGCCCGACCCAGGCAGTGGATTTCGAGCAGCAGCCTGAAATCCAGGATTTAAAAATAGGGGCCGTGGTGCTTTCCACCGGGTTTGAACTGGCCCTGACTGAAAAAGAAGGCCTGTTCGGTTTCGGCCGCTACCCGAACGTGGTTACCTCCCTCCAGTACGAACGACTGCTTTCGGCCACCGGACCGAATGCGGGGCACCTGCAGCGTCCTTCAGACGGCCGCACCCCGGCCCGGGTGGCCTGGATTCAGTGCGTCATGTCCCGGGACGCCTCGCTCGATCGCCCCTTCTGTTCCTCGGTCTGCTGCCTCCACGCCGCCAAACAGGCGGTCATGACCCGCAGCCACCTGCCGGAAACCGAGACCACCATCTACTTCCTGGACATTCGCGCCCAGGGCAAGGGCTTCGATGAATACGTCGAACGGGCCCGTCACGAGTTCGGCGTCCGTTATCGGCGGTCGTTGATTTCACAGGTTTCCTGGAACCCGGAAAACGACAACCTGATCATCGAGACCTTCGATCACCACCAGAACCGTAAAATAGAGGAAGAATATGATCTGGTCGTGCTGTCCAGCGGGTTCCGGCCGACGAAGGCCTTCAGCGACCTGGCCGACCGCCTGGGGATCATCCCCAACGCCTACGGTTTCCTGAAGGCCCCTTTCGACGCTCCGGCGGCCACCAGCCGGGCCGGGATTTATGTCTGCGGCGGAATCGAAACCCCCAAAGACATACCGGAAACGGTGATCCAGGCCGGGGCCGCCGCCTCCGAAGCCTCGATGCTTCTGGCCGAATCCCGACACGAGGAAACGACCGCCGAAAAGACCTATCCCGAAAGCCCGCTCGACGAAGGACCAAGGGTCGGTGTACTGGTGTGCCATTGCGGGTCCAACATCGCCGGGGTAGTGGACATCCCCCGGGTGGTAGCCGCGGTTCAGAAGATGCCGGCGGTGGCGGCGGTCGTTGATTTCATGTTCAGTTGTTCCACCGAGACCCAGCCCCGTATCCAGGAGCTGATCAAAGAACACCGTCTCAACCGGGTGGTGGTGGCGGCCTGTTCCCCCAAGACCCATGAACCGTTGTTTCAAAATACGATCCGCCAGGCGGGCTTGAACCCCTACCTGTTCGAAATGGCCAACATCCGCAACCAATGTTCCTGGGTCCACCCCCAGGAACCGGGGAAAGCCACCGACAAGGCCATCGACCTGATCCGGGCCGCTGTCGGGCGGGCGGTCCATCTGGAACCCTTGCGGGAGAGCGCCTACCCGGTGATCGCCCGGGGGCTGGTCATCGGCGGGGGCCTGGCCGGCCTGACCGCCGCCTTGACCCTGGCCGACCAGGGCTTTCCGGTGACCCTGGTGGAACAGGGACCCCGGCTGGGCGGGACGGCCCACTTGTTAACCGAAACGCTGGAAGGGGACTCTCCGGCCGACCTGCTGCGCTATCTTCAGGAACGGGTCCTCCATCATCCACGGATCGAGACCAGGCTGGAGGCCCGCCTGGTCCGCCACGACGGTCCGG
>JALOOY010000557.1:0-1382 GCA_025454185.1 Thermodesulfobacteriota bacterium | reverse complement strand
AGGATCAGGGGGCCTTTACGGGAGAAATCGAACAAGGGGGGGGGCGGGAGCAGCTCCGTTACGGGACCGTGGTGGTGGCCAGCGGCGGGCAGCCCTACGAACCCCGGGAATATTTATACGGACAGGACGAGCGGGTTTGTACCCAGATCGAGTTCTCCCGGCGCCTGGCCGAAGACACGGCCTGGGCCGGCGGGTTGAAACAGGTGGTCATGATCCAGTGCGTGGGCTCCCGCAGCGAAACCTTTCCGGCCTGCAGCCGGGTGTGCTGCGCCGCGGCCGTCAAAAACAGCCTCACGCTCAAGGAACTGAATCCCAAGGCCCAGGTGATCGTCCTCTACCGGGACCTGCGCACCTTCGGCTTCATGGAAACCTACTATTTGAAAGCCCGTCAGGCCGGCGTGCTGTTCTTTCGCTACATCCCCCAGGAAGGGCCTGAAGTATTCCGGGCCGACGGGCGTCTGACCGTGGATTTCACCGACCGCAGCGCCCACCGGGATTTCCGGGTGGAGACGGACCTGGTGGTGCTCAGCGCCGGTATCCGCCCCGCGGACGGGTCCCGGGACCTGGAGCGGCTGCTCAAGCTCCCCTGCACGCGGGAAGGTTTCTTCCTAGAGGCCCATGTAAAGCTGCGCCCCATGGATTTCGCCACCGCCGGTATCTTTCTGGCCGGTCTGGCCCACAGCCCCCGCTTTATCAAAGAGTCGCTGATCATGGCCAAAGGGGCGGCCCAGCAGGCGGTTAAGATCCTTTCCCGCCGAGAGCTGTCCACGTCCGCCGCCGTGGCCGTGGTGGATCCCGACCGCTGCGCCGCCTGCCTGGTCTGCGTCCGCGTCTGCCCCTTCGGCGCGCCCTTCATCAACGAGAACAACGTCTCGGAAATTCGTCCGGCCGACTGCCGGGGCTGCGGGATCTGCACCGCCGAATGCCCGGCCCAGGCCATCGCCTTGAAGCATACCCGCGATGAGCAGCTCAACGCGGCCATTGACGGACTGCTGGAAGAGGCGTTGGGCAGTCATTGACCTGCCAGTGGTATTCACCATCCCCTAAGTCCCCTCACCCCAACGTTCGGCTGAGCCTTTCGGCGGGCGCAAGGTCCCGAGTCGGTCGAGGGACTCACGTCGAAGCCCCTCTCCCCCTGGGGGGCGAGGGAGCCCGAAGGGAAGGGCGCGGGCAAACACCAAATTAATAATTGTCAATTAACAATTGACAATTGTCTTTTGGAGCGAAGCCATTTGTCCCCTCCCCCCTTTCGAACTCCCGGTTGGCCCCGGGCGGGGGGATATAAAATCCCCCCCTACGAAATAATTCTTTTTTCAATTAGATTTTTACAGCCATGGTTAAAGACAAATTCTCAAAACCATGGCTGTAAAAATCTAATATCT
>JALOOY010000103.1 GCA_025454185.1 Thermodesulfobacteriota bacterium | reverse complement strand
GAATTTCAGCCAAGACCCGGCCCGAGACGACCATCTTTTCGATCTCGGCGGAGGTCTTAATGGATATCATCGGCCGTCTGAAGGCACCTCTTCCACCCTTAGGCCAGGGTCTGGACGATATGCTCGAAAATTTGCTGAATGCTCCCCACGCCTTCGATCTTCCGTACCAGTCCCTGCCGCTGATAATACTGGGTCAGGGGAAAGGTCTGGGCATCGTAGACCTCCAGCCGATTGCGGACCGTATCTTCGTTGTCGTCGTCCCGTTGGTACAGCTCGCCCTGGCACTTGTCGCAAATGTCCTTGTTGAGGGGCGGGGAAAAAATAACATGAAACATGGCGCCGCACTGGCGACAGGTCCGGCGTCCGGTGAGTCGTTTCAGCAGGTCGCCCTTGTCCACCTCGATGGAGATCACATGGTCGATCTTGGAGCCCAGCCCCGCCAGTACCTTATCCAAAGCCTCGGCCTGGGCCACGGTCCGGGGAAAGCCGTCCAGGATATAGCCTTGCCGGCAGTCGGCCTCCTTGAGCCGCTCCTGAATCAGGCCGATGACCACTTCATCCGGCACCAAGGCCCCTTTATCCATATATTCCTTGGCCTTCAGCCCCAGCGGGGTCCGTTCTTTCAGGGCGGCCCGGAGCATGTCACCGGTGGAAATCTGCGGGATCTGATATTTTTCGATCATCATTTTCGCCTGCGTCCCCTTGCCGGCGCCCGGCGGTCCCAAGAGAATGATATTCATAAACCTTCCTCCTTTTAGTGATAAACCTACCGTTTCACGCGGGCCATGCCCTTTTTCATGAACCCTTCGTAATGGCGGGTCAACATGTGTGATTCGATCTGGGCCATGGTATCGATGGCCACGCCGATGACGATGAGCAGGGCCGTGCCGCCAAAGTAGAAAGGCACCTTGAAGCGGTAGATCAGGACCGTGGGCAGCACGCAGACGGCGGAGATATACAGGGCCCCCCCGAAGGTGATCCGGGTCAACACGTGATCGATATAGTCGGCCGTCTTTTTGCCGGGCCGGATGCCGGGTATGTAGCCCCCGTATTTTTTCATGTTATCGGCTACGTCGACGGGATTGAAGGTCACCGCCGTATAGAAGTAACAGAAGAAGAAAATGAGGCCCACATAGACCAGGGAATAGAGCAGCCCCCCCACGGCCATATAATCCCGCACAAAGCTGCTCAGCCACTGAATCTGTACGAATTGGGTGATCGTGGCCGGAAACATGAGAATGGAGGAGGCAAAGATGGGCGGTATGACCCCGGAGGTGTTGATCTTCAAGGGCAGATGGGTACTCTGTCCGCCGTAGACCTTGCGCCCCACCACCCGCTTGGCATATTGCACCGGTATCCGGCGCTGCCCACGCTCCACAAAGACGATAAAGCCCACCACCCCCACCATCAGGGCCAGGAGCAGGATAATAAAAATAAAATTCAATTCTCCGGTCCGGACCAACTGCAGGGTGTTGACCAGGGCCGTGGGCATACGGGCCACAATGCCGGCGAAGATGATCAGGGAGATGCCGTTGCCGATGCCCCGTTCCGTAATCTGCTCACCCAGCCACATGATGAAAGCCGTGCCCGAGGTGAGCGTGATCATGGTCATGAGCCGGAAAGACCAGCCGGGGTCGATGACCACGCTGCCGCCGCCCGGACTGCTCATGCTCTCCATCCCGATGGCAATGCCCAGCCCCTGAAAGAGGGACAGGACCACGGTCCCGTAACGGGCGTACTGGGTGATCTTTTTCCGGCCCGCTTCGCCTTCCTTTTTCAGCTTGTCCAGGTAGGGGATGACTACCGTCAGCAAGTCCAGGATGATGGAGGCGCTGATGTAGGGCATGATCCCCAGAGCGAAGACGGACATATTCTCCAGGGCCCCGCCGGAAAACATGTCGAAGAGTCCGAAGAGGGTCCCCTGGGCCCGCTTGAAAAAGGCGGCCAGGGCCGCGGAATCGATCCCCGGCGTGGGAATATGCACCCCCACCCGGTAGACCGCCAGCATGGCCAGGGTGAACCAGATCTTCTTTTTCAGTTCCGGTATCTTGGTAATGTTCTGAAAACCGGTGAGCACTTAGATCTCCTCGACCGTACCTCCGGCGGCCTCTATCTTTTGCCGGGCCCCCTGGCTGCATTTGTTGACCTTGATAAAAAGCGGAACCTGGATTTCGCCGTGTCCCAAAAGTTTCACCCCGTCCTTCAGACGGCGGACGATCCCTTCCTGCAGCAAGGCCGGCAGGTCCACGGTGGCCCCGCCGGCAAAGGACTTCAAATCCCGGATATTGAGCAAGGCCCATTCCCGGCGCTCCAAAGGCTTGAAGCCCCTCTTGGGGACCCGCCGCTGCAGGGGCATCTGCCCGCCTTCGAAACCCACGCCCAATTTGGCCCCGGACCGCGCCTTCTGTCCTTTGCTCCCGCGGGTGGCCGTTTTGCCGTGGCCCGATCCCGGACCCCGGCCGACCCGTTTCCGTTTTTTTCTAGACCCCGGGGCCGGAGACAATTGGTCCAGCCCAATCAAGGTCCCTGGTTGTTGCGCTTCCATCGGCTGCTCCGTTTCTATTCTTGAACTTCCAGCAGGTGGGCGATTTGACGGATCATACCCCGCATTTCCGGCGTATCCTGGCGGACGACGGTCTGGTTGATCTTGCGCAACCCCAGGCTGGCCAGGGTGCGCCGATGCTTGGGGGGGCGCCCGATCCCGCTTTGCCGCAGTGTGATGCGGATCATTTTCTCGCTCATGGTGTCCTACCTGATTTCCGCCGGGGTTTTCCCCCGTTTCAAGGCGATGATTTCGGTGTCGTAAAGATTCTGCAGTCCTTCCAGGGTGGCCTTGATCACGTTATGGGGATTATGAGACCCCAGGCACTTGGTCAGGATATTCTGCACCCCGCCGGCCTCCATGACCGCCCGCACGGCTCCGCCGGCGATAATCCCGGTCCCTTTGGAGGCCGGTTTCAGGAGCACCCGTCCGGCCCCGAAACGGCCGATCACCTCGTGGGGAATGGTCTGCTCCACCAGCGGGAAATCCCGCATGTCGCGCTTGGCCTTTTCGATGGCCTTGCGGATGGCCTCCGGCACCTCGTTGGCCTTGCCCAGACCGCTGCCGACCTTGCCGTTCCCATCGCCCACCACCGCCAGGGCGCTGAAGCTGAAACGCCGTCCGCCTTTGACCACCTTGGCCACCCGGCTGATATGGACCACCTTGTTGATCAACTGTTTATCGGTGCTGCTAAGATCTACCACCAAAGGTCCCTCCCTTAAAATGTCAATCCGGCCTCACGGGCGCCCTCGGAAACGGCCTTGATCCGTCCGTGATATAAAAATCCGTTACGGTCGAACACCACCTGGGCAATACCCTGGGCCAAGGCCTTCTGGGCGGCCAGGGCCCCTACTTTTTTGGCCTGTTCCACCTTGCCGGCCGCCGGCTGGCCCTTCAATTCCGGGCTAAGGCTGGAAACCTGCACCAGGGTCCGGCCGGTGGTGTCCACGATGATCTGGGCGTAGATGTGGCTGGCGCTGCGGAAAACGGACAGGCGCGGGCGGTTTTCCAACCCCCGGATGCGCTTGCGCACCCTCTTTTTCCGTTTCAGGTGGGCGCTCTTTTTCTTGGCTAAATTCTCCATGGTTTGCTCTTCCCCTATTTGGAGCCGGTCTTGCCGACTTTGCGCCGCACGGTTTCCTCCGCATAGCGGATGCCTTTGCCCTTGTAGGGCTCCGGCGGCCTGAACTTGCGGAGCCGGGCCGCGGTGAGGCCCAGCAGGTCCCGGTCGATACCGCGGATCAGGATGCGGTTCTGTTTTTCCACCACGGCGCTGATCCCCTCCGGCAGCCTAAAATGAACCGGATGGGAATAGCCCAGGTTCAACACCAACTGGTCCCCCTGCAGTTCGACCTTGTAGCCGATCCCCTGGATTTCCAGGATGCGCTCGAAACCCTCGTGGACGCCCTGGACCATATTGGCCAACAAAGCGCGCAGGAGCCCGAAGTGGGCTTTGACCTTATTGTTTTCAACGAGGGGCTTAACCGTCAACTGCTCCTCCTGGATCGCCACTTCCAGTTCCGGGGGCACCGGGCAACGTAACACCCCTTTGGGGCCTTGCACGGTTACCGCGCCGGGTTGCAGCGTTACCGTAACCTGCCGGGGCAGCGGAATGGGCTTTTTTCCAACCCGGGACATATGTTTTTCCTCCTCTAATTCTGGACCAATGCTACCAGATGGAACACAGGATTTCACCGCCCACGCCGAGACGCCGGGCTTCCCGATCGGTCAAAACCCCGCGGGACGTGGACAGGATGGAGATCCCCAGGCCGTTCAGGACCTTGGGAATGCCTTCTTTTCCGGTGTAGACCCGTCGACTGGGCCGGCTGACCCGGAAAATACGCTGGATGGTCTCCTGGTTTTTGTCATCGTACTTGAGATAGATGCGCAAAATCCCCTGGCGGTTATCCTTCATCACTTTAAAATTTTTGACGTAACCTTCATCCTTCAGAATGCGGGCGATCTGTACTTTCAGCTTCGATGAAGGGATATCGACTTTGGCGAATTTGGCGCCGCTGCCGTTCCGGATACGCGTCAGCATATCAGACACTGGGTCGGTCATGCCCATTTCCTTAGCTCCTTATTACGCTTTCTTACCAACTGGACTTTACGACGCCGGGAATGTGGCCCTTGAGGGCCATGTTCCGGAAACAGATGCGACAGATGCCGAACTTCCGGATATAAGCCCGGGGGCGTCCGCAAAAAGGACAGCGATGATAGGCGCGTACTTTAAATTTGGGGGCGCGCTGGGCTTTCAACATCAGGGATTTTTTCGCCAAGACAACTTCCTCCTTTTTCCCGGTTGGGGTTGGGGTGCGGACCCCGGTGTTCTTCCGGCCGCCGGTGCTTTAATTACGGAAGGGCATCCCCAGCAAACGCAGCAGATACCGGCTTTCCTCATCGGTCCGGGCCGAAGTGACGATCGTAATATTGAGTCCTTTGATTTTATCGATTTTGTCATAATTGATTTCCGGGAAGATGATGTGTTCCCGGATGCCCAGCGTGTAATTCCCCCGCCCGTCGAACGCCTTGGCTGACACGCCCCGAAAGTCCCGGACCCGGGGCAGGGCGATATGCACCAACTTGTCCAGGAAATCGTACATACGCTCGCGGCGCAGGGTCACCATGCAGCCAATGGGCATGTTTTCCCGCAGCTTGAACGAGGCAATGGACTTTTTGGCCCGGGTGATCACCGGCTTCTGTCCGGCGATCAAGGCCAGTTCCTCCGAGGCGGTGTCCAGAATCTTCCCGTTTTGAATGGCCTCCCCCAAACCAATGTTCAGGACGATTTTCTCCACCTGGGGGATTTCCATCACATTTTTATAATGAAACTGTTCCTGCAGCCGGGGCCGCAGTTCTTCCTGATAGATTTTCTGTAACCTGGACATGAGACCCGATCCTTCCGGTTATTTATTCTCCAGCACTTCGCCGCATTTTTTGCAGACCCGTACCGCGCTGCCGTCTTCCAAGCGTTTGTGCCCGACCCGGACGGGGTCGGTGCATTTGGCGCAGATGAGCATCAGGTTGGACACCTGCAGCGGGGCTTCTTTTTCAATGATGCCCCCCTTGCTGACCTTGCCGCCCGGCCGGGAATGGCGTTTGATGTAATTGACTTTTTCCACCACGGCCCGGTTTTTTTCCGGCAGGACCTTCAGGACCTTGCCCACCTTCCCTTTTTCCTTGCCGGCAATGACCATGACCTTGTCGTTCTTCTTGAGTCCCATCTTGTGCCCTTTCCTACCCTTCGTCCCCTTCGGCCGCACGGACCGCGCCTACAACACTTCCGGGGCCAGCGAAATGATCTTCATGAAATTCTTGGCCCGCAGTTCCCGGGCCACGGGCCCGAAGATCCGGGTGCCGATCGGTTCCCGCTGCTGGTTGATCAGCACGGCCGAATTGTCGTCGAATTTGATATACGATCCGTCGGGACGGGATATTTCCTTTTTGGTCCGGACCACCACGGCCTTGACCACATCCCCTTTTTTGACCTTGGCGTTGGGGATGGCCTCTTTGACCGAAACCACGATGACGTCGCCCACGCGGGCATAGCGGCGCCGGGTACCGCCGAGGACCCGGATGCAAAAAAGCTTCTTGGCTCCTGAATTGTCGGCTACTTCAAGCTGGGTCTGTGTCTGGATCATAGTTGTTCCTGCTCGCTACTGCGTTTTTTCCAAAATCTGGCTCACCGAAAATCGTTTCCGTTTGCTGAGCGGCCTGGTCTCCTGGAGCAGCACCCGGTCCCCGATTTGGCACTGATTCCCTGCGTCGTGGGCCAGGTATTTGGATT
>JALOOY010000102.1 GCA_025454185.1 Thermodesulfobacteriota bacterium | reverse complement strand
TCCCGGCCGATGCTTCCGCGCGTTCCGCCCGAGCCCCCAGGCCGCAACAAAGTTTGTTTCCGCCCGGCCGTGATCGAATGATTACGGTGCGCATCCGTTTTATCTTGACACCCGGCGAAGGATTTTCTACATTCAAAGAAAGGATTCTGCACGTTTCCATCTCCGCCCCTTCTGCGTTTTTTCATCATCTCGATCTAAAGGAATGATTTCATGAATCGTATTCAAGAGGTGCACGACGGAGTCTACTTGGTGGGCTCTCCCGACCTCACGCGGTCCGAAGACTGCTGCGTTTACCTCGTAAATCTCGGGGATCTGGTCCTGATCGACGCCGGCGCCGGGAAGAGCGCTGCCGCGATCGTCGAGAACATCGAATCCCTGGGTTTCCAGGCCAAGAATCTGAGCGCCGTCCTGGCGACCCATTGCCATTTCGACCACATCGGCGGGATCCCGAAAATCAAGAAAAAGACGGGGTGCCACATCATTGCCCATGAGCTCGACGCCGGCCCCATGGAAAAGGGGGACCCGGTCCGGACCGCGGCCGACTGGTACAACGCCTCTTTCCCTCCGACCCGGGTCGATTACAAACTGAACGAGGTCCGGGAGGTGCTGAAATTCGAGAAGGGCGAGCTTCTTTGCCTGCACACCCCGGGCCACACCCCCGGGTCGATTTCCGTGATCCTGGACCGGGACGGGAAACGGGTCCTCTTCGGCCAGGACATCCACGGCCCCTTCGCGGAATCGTTCGGTTCTGACTTGGCGGCCTGGCGGAAGTCCATGGATATTCTTCTGGGCCTGAAGGCCGACATCCTCTGCGAGGGCCATTTCGGAGTCATCGAACCCGAGGAGAAGGTGGAAGAGTACATCAAGGGATATCTCCGGGAATTCCAACAAGGATGAGAAGATTCGAATTCCCCGGGGAATTCATCCGAACGGAATAAGAAACGGACATCCCCTTGCAGGATTCGTCCCCAATATGCCCTTAAAGAAGAAAGAGAAAAGATCCGGGATCGTGACCCTGATTACCGATTTCGGTTGGCAGGCGGAGTATGCCGGCGCCATGAAGGGGGCGATTTTAAGCGCAAACCCGCGCTGCCGGATCGTTGACATAACCCATGAGGTTCCTCCCGGGGACATCCTGAGGGCTTCTTTTGTCCTCGGGAACACCTATCCCTATTTTCCCGCAGGGACGGTCCATTTGGCGGTGGTGGATCCGGGAGTGGGGACGGAGCGCCGACCCCTCGCGATCGGAAAAAATGGGCATTTTTTCGTCGGGCCCGATAACGGGGTTTTCACCGCGGTCCTGGCCGCTCCGGGGGAATGTGCCGGGTACGAAATCGCCCGGAAAGAATTTTTCCGCCGGCCTTTGAGCGCGACGTTTCACGGCCGCGACCTTTTCGGGCCCGCGGCAGGGCGTCTTTCTCTCGGTCTGCCGGCGAGGAGTTTCGGACCGCGGGTCCGGGATTTCGCGCGCCTGGAATTTCCCCGGGCCGAGCGCAGAGGCGGCCGGATTGCCGGCCGGATTTTGTGGGCCGACTCCTTCGGCAACCTGATTACGAATATCCGCCGGGAGGAGCATGAGCCGGCGCTTGCGGAGGGAGGCTGGCGGATAACGGGAAAAGGGTGGCGGATCGAAAGGCTCTCGCGGACCTACGGAGAGGCGCGGCCGGGGGAACCGCTGGCCCTTTTCGGAAGCGCCGGATATCTGGAATTGGCGGTGAATCGCGGCCGGGCCGCGGAGGCGCTGAAATTGAAGGCCGGCGATCCCCTGGTGATCCGGCTGAAAAGATAGAACGGGATTGATGGTTTCGCAAAAAGCTCTCCTGCGGCGACCAAGATATGCACCTCGCTGCTCAGTTTTTGCGCGCCTTCCAGCTGAGACTTTTTACGAAAACATCGGTTGATAATTATTTGGGCTTTTATTTATGTTCCTTCATTTAACCCCTTTTCAGCGGGAACTGCAGCAACGGGTCCGTGCCCTGGTGGCTGAAAAAATCGCCCCCCGGGCGGCGGAGCTGGACGCCCGGGAGGAGTTCCCCCAGGAGGTCTTCGAGGCCTTCCGGGATGCCGGGTTGCTGCGCCTGTCCCTGCCGGAGACCTACGGAGGGATCAACGCCGAGGCCACCACCCTCTGTCTGGTGATCGAGGAAATTTCCAAGGCCTCGGCCGGGACGGCCCTGCTGGTCTTTCCCACCCAGGCGGTGATTCGGATCCTGCGGGGAGCAGGATCGGCGGAACAGCAGGACCGCTTTTTCCGGGAGTTTGCCGCCGGTGACAAACTGGCTGGTTTTTGCCTCACCGAACCAAACTTCGGCTCCGACGCCGGTTCGCTCCAGACCCGGGCGGTGGCCGAGGGGGACCATTATATCGTCAACGGCACCAAGAGCTACATCACCCTGGGTCCCCATGCCCATTATTACCTGGTATTCGTCCGAACCGGCCCGGGCAAACGAACCGGAGGGATCAGCGCGCTGGTCGTGCCCCGGGACACGCCGGGACTTACCTTCGGCCGCCAGGAGCGGAAGATGGGGCTCGGCGATTCCGTCACTACGGAGATGGTTTTTACCAATGCCCGGGTGCCTAAGGAAAACCGGCTTCTGGGCGAGGGGGAGGGCTGGCGCATCCTGGCCCGTCAGGCCAACCCCATGCGGGTCTGGGGGGCCGCCTCTCTGGCCCTGGGGATTGCCGAAGGGGCCTATGAGGCCGCCCTGGACTTTGCCCGGCGGCGGACCCAGTTCAAAAAGAAGATCGCCTCCTTCCAGGCCGTCCGGTTCATGCTGGCCGACATGAAGACTTCCATCGAGGCGGCCAAGTCGCTCATCTACCGCACCGCGGCCCTGATCGATTCGGGGGAGGGCAGTTTCAGGGATTTGGAGACCCTGGTCTCCATGTCCAAATACTACACCTCCGACATGGCCATGAAGGTGGCCATCGACGCCGTGCAAATCTTCGGCGGGGCCGGGTACCTCAAGGGGGCTCCGGTGGAACGGCTCATGCGGGATGCCAAGGCCGTCCAGATCTTCGACGGCAGCAACCAGATCCAGCGCATGGTGGTTTCCAAGAACATTATTCTGGATTAAGGGCCCCCGGCCGCGGAAAGACGTGGAGAAAACGATTTCACCGCAAAGGCACAAAGAACGCAAATAAAATTCTTGGCGTCCTCGGCGTCTTACCGGTGAATAAGATTTTGAAAAAAACCTGTTACCTATTTTAATGAGGAGGAATACCGATGGATTTTGAATTATCCGAAGAATTATTGGCGGTGCGGGAGATGGCCCGCGACTTTGCGGCCGAGAAGATCGCCCCCTTCGCCGACAAATGGGATATGGACCACTATTTCCCTTACCAGGAAGTGATCAAGCCCATGGGTGAGCTGGGCTTTTTCGGCACGGTGATCCCCGAGGAGTATGGGGGCAACAGCATGGGCTGGCTGGCGGCCATGATTCTCACCGAGGAGCTCGCCCGGGCCTCCAGCTCCCTGCGGGTCCAGATCAACATGCTGGCCCTGGGCTGCGCTTTTACCATTTTTCGTTACGGCACCGAGGCGCTCAAACAGAAATATGTCTCCAAGCTGGTCAATGCCGAATACCTGGGCGGTTTCGGCATTACCGAGCCCAACGCCGGCTCGGACGTCATGTCCATGAAATCCACCGCCGAGGACAAGGGCGACCACTGGCTGATCAACGGCTCCAAGACCTGGATCTCCAATGCCAGCATCGCCGACGTGCTGATCTATTACGCCTATACGGATCGGGGGGCCGGGGGCCGGGGGCTGTCGGCCTTCGTGATCGAGCCGAAGAACTTCAACGGGATTTCCACCACCGACCTGGACAAGCTGGGGTCCCGTTCCTCGCCCACCGGCGAGCTCTACCTGGAAGACACCCGGGTGCCCAAGGAAAACATCCTGGGCCAGCCGGGCGACGGGGCCAAGATCGTCTTCGGTTCCCTCAATCAGACCCGCCTTTCTGCCGCCGCCGGCGGCGTGGGCCTGGCCCAGGCCTGCCTGGACGCGGTGACCAAATACTGCAACGAGCGGGAGCAGTTCGGCAAACCCATCGGCACCTTCCAGATGAACCAGGACATGGTGGCCCAGATGGCCGTGGAGATCGAAGCAGCCCGCCTGCTGGTCTACAAGGCGGCCTGGCAGAAGGATCAGGGCAACCTGAACAACAACCTGGAAGTAGCCATGGCCAAATACTTCGCCGGCGAGGTGGTCAACAAGGCCTCCAATTTCGCCCTGCGTATCCTGGGCGCCTACGGCTATTCCACCGAGTACCCGGTGGCCCGCTACTACCGTGACGCCCCCACCTATTTCATGGTGGAGGGCTCCGCCAATATCTGCAAGTGGATCGTGGCCCTGGACCAGCTGGGCATTCGGAAAGCCAATAAATAATTTTTAGCCGCGGACGCACGCGGACGAAGGCAAACCTATTTTTGGCCGGGTGATCCGCCCGGCCAAAATTTGTTTTCATCGCCCCGGTCTGCGGTGGTCTGCGGCTGAATGTTTTTTGAAACTATTTAGAGGAGGTTCAACAATGCATCCCTATTTCAAGAAGATGGACGACCTGGGCAAGCCCTTGAAGCAGAACCAGATCGACAAAATGGCCGAAAACCGGGGCCAGATCGAGGCGGTGCTGCAGGGAGTGGCCGCCGAGGTGGAGCGGGTCAAAAACGCCGGGCTGCCGGCGGAGAAGATTCATAAACGGGGAGAAATGACCGTCTGGGACCGGATCGAATACCTGATCGATCCCGGGACCTTCTGCCCCCTGCACACCCTCTACAACCCCCGGGACAACGAGGAGGGCATGACCGGCGTCATCGACGGCCTGGCCCGGATCAGCGGCAAGTGGTGCGTGCTGATCGGCTTCGACAACAAGGTCATGGCCGGGGCCTGGATCGCCGGCCAGGCCGAAAATCAGCTTCGGGTGACCGACCTGGCCAAGCGGCTGCGGGTGCCCCTGGTGTGGCTGGTCAACTGCTCCGGCGTCAAGCTCACCGAACAGCAGGAGGTCTACGCGGACCGGCGCGGCAACGGCACCACCTTTTTCCGCCACGCCGAACTGGAGAAACTGGGCATACCCATCCTGGCCGGCATCTACGGCACCAATCCGGCCGGCGGCGGGTACCAGGGCATCAGTCCTACCATCCTGTTCGCCCACAAGAACGCCAATATCGCCGTGGGCGGCGGCGGCATCGTCAGCGGCATGAGTCCGAAAGGTGGATTCGATGAGGAGGGGGCCGAGCAGATCATCGAGGCCACCCGCCACTTCAAACAGGTCCCACCGGGCAGCGTGGGCATTCATCACGACGAAACCGGGTTTTTCCGGGAGGTCTTCGAAAAAGAGACCGAGGTCCTGGACGCCCTGAAGCAGTACATGGCCGAGATGCCGGCCTATAATCCCCGGTTTTTCCGGGTGGCCGAGCCGGCCGAGCCCAGATTTCCCCTTTCCGACCTGCCTTCCCTTATTGCCTTCAACCAGAAAGGGGTCTACGACTTCGACAATTTCCTGGCCCGCCTGGTGGACAACAGCGAGCACCTGGAATTCCGGCCGGGTTACGGTCCGGAGGTCTATACGGGGCTGGTCAGGATCGACGGCTTTCCCCTGGGGGTCATCGGCAACCGTCAGGGTTTTCTCGGACCCCAATACCCCGAATACACCAATGAATACGTGGGGGTAGGCGGCAAACTCTACCGCCAGGGACTGATCAAGATGAACGAGTTCGTTACCCAGTGCGGGCGGGACCGGATCCCGGTGATCTGGTTCCAGGACACCTCGGGCATCGATGTGGGGGACATTGCCGAAAAGGCCGAGCTGCTCGGCCTGGGCCAGTCCCTGATCTATTCCATCGAGCAGACCGACGTGCCCATGATGCTGGTGGTGCTGCGCAAGGGGACGGCGGCGGCCCATTACGTCATGGGGGGCCCCACGGCCAACAACCACAATGCCTTCACGCTGGGCACGGCTACCACCGAGATCTACGTCATGCACGGGGAAACGGCCTCGGTGGCTTCTTTCGCCCGGCGCCTGGTCAAGGAAAAAGACAGCGGCAAGCCGCTGCAGCCGGTCATCGACAAGATGAACGCCCTGGCCCAGCAGTACTACGACCAGTCCCGGCCGGTGTACTGCGCCAAACGGGGCTTTGTGGACGAGATCGTCCGCTACGAGGACATCCGCCGCTACCTGGTGGGTTTCGCCAACTGCGTGTACCAGAACCCCAAATCCATCTGCCCTCAGCATCACATGATGCTGCCCCGACTGATCCGGGCCCAGATCGTCAAGGGGCTGGAACGGCCGAAAAAGGAAGGGTAAGCCGGCGGGATTCGACCACCGCAAAAAAA
>JALOOY010000101.1 GCA_025454185.1 Thermodesulfobacteriota bacterium | reverse complement strand
AGCAAATCCGAAATTCGAAGCACGAAATCCGAAACAAAAACATAAATTCCAAATTCAAATGATTGAAACAGCCCCCCTCTTCCTGTTATTATGGGAAAGGGGGTTGTTTCGAATTTTTGAAAATTTAGGTCATTTGAATTTGTTTCGAGTTTCGAGTTTCGGATTTCGAATTTGAACATCAAGGTGTAATTTAGGCAGTAGCTAGTTCCATGATCGACGTCCAATCCCAGAAAGACGACCGCCGCATCGAGATCGACAAGGTGGGCGTCAAGAACATCCGCTACCCCATCACCGTGCGGGACAAGGCCAACGGCACCCAGCAGACCGTGGCCAGCATCAACATGTACGTCAATCTGCCCCACGATCACAAGGGGACCCACATGAGCCGCTTCATCGAGGTCCTCAGCGAGCACCGCCGGCAGATCACCCTGGAAAATTTCAGCAAGATCCTGGAAGAGCTGAAGACCCGCCTCAACGCCGAATCCGCGCACATGGAGATCACCTTCCCCTATTTCATCACCAAGACGGCGCCGGTCAGCCAGGCCGAAGGGCTCATGGAATATGTCTGCACCTTCAAGGGTTCGGCCAATAGAAGCAAGGGCCGGGACCTGCTGGTAGAGCTGCGCATCCCCATCACCACGGTCTGCCCCTGTTCCAAGGAGATCAGTTCCCACGGGGCCCACAACCAGCGGGGGGAGGTCCGGGTGGGTATCCGCTTCAAAAAATTCGTCTGGATCGAAGACCTCATCCGCCTGGTGGAAGAATCCAGCTCCTGCGAGGTCTTTTCGGTCCTCAAACGCAACGACGAAAAATACGTCACCGAAAAAGGGTATGACAATCCCATGTTCGTGGAGGACGTGGTGCGGGAAATCGCCCGCAAGCTGGAAGCGGACCCCAACATCACCTGGTTTTCCGTGGATTCGGAAAACTTCGAATCCATCCACAACCACAGCGCCTACGCGTATATTGAAAGGCAAAAAAGCCGCGAGGCGTAAGACGACAGTCGGAAGGCCTGAAAGCGAGTTTTTTGCCCCTCACGCTCTCACGCCATACGCCTAACGGGAGTTTCCATGGACGACCTGAAAAAGATGTACCGCACGGTCATGGCCGATCATTTCCCTGCCACCCTGAAGCTCTCCTTCGACGACCAGACCCTGATCTACCGCAAAAGGACCTGGAAACTGCCCCAGGCCGACGGGGCTTTGGAGGAAAAAGGCCTGCGCTACGGCGAAAACCCGGGCCAGGAAGCCGCCCTCTATGAGCTGGTCAACGGCAATCTGACCCTCGGCCGCTGCACTTTCATCCAACCCGGGATGGGGCTGGTCTCGGCCATCTCCGAGGCCGAAATGATCCAGGAAGGCAAGCACCCGGGAAAGACCAACCTCACCGACGTGGACAACGCTTTGAATATCCTCAAGTTTCTCCTGGAAAAACCGGCGGCCGTGATCGTCAAGCACAACAATCCCTGCGGGGCGGCCTACGGGCACTCCCTGGCCGAGGCCTATTTTCGGGCCAACCGGGCCGACCGCATCGCCGCCTTCGGCGGGGCCGCGGTCTTCAACCGGGCCGTGGACCGGGCCACGGCCGAAGGGATCGCCCAAAATTACCTGGAGGTGGTGGCCGCCCCCGATTTCGAGGAAGGGGCCGCGGCGATCCTGGCCGGGCGGGGCAATCTGCGCATCCTGCGCGTCCCCCGCATGGATCTGCTGGAGAAATTCAGGCAGACCCGCTTCGTGGATTTCAAGAGCCTCCAGGACGGCGGGCTCATCGTGCAGCAGTCCCCGGTCAACGCCATTCAGAAGAATGAGGATTTCCGGCCCGCCGCCTGCACCTATCAAGGGCGGGAATACCGCATCCAACGGTCCCCCGACGCCAGGGAATTGAAAGACCTCTATTTCGGCTGGTCCGTGGAGCAGGGTGTCACTTCCAACTCGGTCCTGTATGTGAAAAACGAATGCACCGTGGGCATCGGCACCGGGGAGCAGGACCGGGTGGGGGTGGCCGAGATCGCCGTCTTCAAGGCCTACACCAAATACGCCGACGGACTCTGCTTCGACAGCCACGGTCTGTCCTATAAAGAGCTGGAACTGGCCGTCGAAAATGGCGAACGCTCGGCAGACGAAAAGGCCGCCATCGACGAAAAGACCCGCCAGGACCGGGCCGGTCTGCCCGGCTCGGCCATGGTCTCCGACGCCTTCTTTCCCTTTCGGGACGGGGTGGACGTGGGACTACGCCAGGGCGTGAGCGCCATAGTTCAGCCCGGGGGTTCCCTGCGGGACTTCGAGGTGATCGAGGCCTGCAACCAGGCCGAGCCGCCGGCCACCATGGTCTTTACCGGCCAACGGGCCTTCAAGCATTAGCCAAAAAAATTTGAAATTTTTTGGGCTAGAATAAAACCCTTCCCCTCCGCCCCCCGGTCCACCTCCGCTCCGGTACCCCGGTTTTTTCGCATGTTGTTTGCCGGGGGTCCGGCCCGCAGGTGGGCCGGACGCCACCGCTGCCGGCTGGCCGATTACCGCCTCTCCACCCGGCAGTTGTCCCCCGGATGTTAAACTTTGGCCGGGACTTGGCCGATAATAGACGAAACTGTTGGAAACAGCCAAAAACAGATATGCAACCGCTTCACCAATATCAAACTCCGGAAAAAGAGCCCCGAAACCTCAACTTTTGGCTCCAAAAGCTGACCGTCCAGGATATGCCTATCCTGGCCCGGACCGCCCAGAAAATCGAGATGATAGTGGCCACCCGGGACAGCCATGCCGCGGCCCTGGCCGAAGTCATCCTGCAGGACCCGGTCATGGTCGCCCGGGTCCTCAAAATGGCCAACAGCGCCTACTATATGGGTGGTCGACAAAGCGTTCTGGGGACTACGGCCACTGTCGGCACCGTCACCCGGGCCGTGATGGTGCTGGGGTTCGAGACCATTCGGGATCTGAATCAGGAAAGGGCCCTGGTCGAAAACATGGAGCCGGGGTTCCAAAGGAACCATGTGCTGCGGAAAATGGCCGAGTTGCTCCACGGGGCCGTCCAGGCCGGCTGGCTGGCCCAGCGTCTTCTCGACGAAGCCCCCGAAGAGATATATATCGCTGCCCTGCTCCATTCCCTGGGGGAAATCGCCTTCTGGAGCCTGGCCGACGAAACCCTCATCGTCCAGTTGGAAAGTACCCGGCAGCTTCCGGGCTATACCCGTTCCTTAGCCGAAATGGAGATACTGGGGTTCCCACTGGATCAGTTGACGGCCCTGCTCTGCCGGGAATGGCACCTGAGCCGGATCCTGCCCGAGGCCTTGAACCCGGCCGAAGGCACCAACCGACGCCTCTTTCCCGTAACTTGGGGCCGGCGCCTGGCCCAGGCGGCCGAGGAGGGCGGTCAATCCGCCCCGATGCAACAACTGGTTCGGCAGGCCGCCGCCCGGCTGCGCCTGACCTTCAAGACCGCCGACCAGTTGGTTCAGGCCAATGCCCGCAAGGCCTTTCGCCTGGCGGTCGAGAACAAAGCCGCCCCACCCGGCCTCTGGCTGGCCGCGGCGGCGGACACGGACAGCCCCGCCCCGGCAGCGGAGGGCGCCGAATCGCCACCGGATTTCGAGGAGCCCCTCTTCCTGCGCTCCAACCCCCTGGTGCAGCTCCAGATACTGCAGGACCTGACCGAATGGATCTACGGGCGGCGGACCGATTACGCGGCTTTTTTCTCCTTAATCCTGGAAGGCCTGCACCGCGGGGCGGGACTGGACCGGGTCTTCTTCTCCCTGCTGAAACCGGACCGGCGGGAACTGGAAGTTCAATACCATCTGGGCTGGCGCCGTCCGGGTCCGGGACTTTATCAGTCGCCGGAAACGGTACCGCTGAACCAGACCATCTTTCAATTCGCCCTGAAACAGAAAATTCCCCTTTGGGTCAAACCGGACCCGGAGCCCTACCTGAAAGTGCTGCTTACCGCCGAGGTCCGCCTCCTGACCAACGGGGGCCCCTTCTTTCTGATGCCCCTGGTGGTCCGCAACAAATCCATCGGCCTCATCTATGCGGACCGGCAGTCCAGCGACCGCCCCCTGAACGAAGAAAAATTCCTGAGCTTCCAGCACTTAGGCCAACTGGCCGCCATCGGCATGGAGCTCATCACCCAGCGCGAGAGTGCGGGGGCATAGGAAAATACCGTTCGGCGTTCGGCGAAGGAGCCAAATACAAAATGTTCTTGCTTCGTGGATGCTCGACTCGAGCCTGGGGATTTAATACGAAAATAAAGACGAACATCGAACATCGAACGTCCAACATCGAATTGCGGTAGGTCAACAATCATTTGCGGATGGCGATGGTTCAGACCGACTCGGTCCGCCGGACCGAGTCGGTCTTCGGGCCTAGGCACTCACCCCAGGGTGATTTCCACGGTGACCTCTCCCGGCCGGCCGTCCCGGGGCGTCGGCCAGGCCCATTTCCGGAACAGCTCGGTCAGGCATTTTTCCAGACCGCTTCGCTGCGGCTTGACCGGGACCACCTCCCTGATTTTTCCATCCGGCTGAAAGCGGATGGTGACGGTCAACGTCCCCCTCCGCTGCTCCGGCGGCAGGCAGCCCCGAATCTCCTCCAGGTGTTGTTGGATCAGGCGGCGCACTGGCGCCGTATCCCTGTTGCCGGGATCCTTCAGGTCTTTGACGGCCACCGCGTCCTGTTCCCGCTCTTCCTTTTTCTCGGCTACCTTGCCTCGTCCCTCGTCCCCCGCCACCTTGGCCAGGCGCTGCCCGGGCAAGGCGCCCGGCGCTGCCGCGGTCATTAAGGCCTTCCCGCCTACAGCCTGGTCGGAAACCCCCTGGGGCAGAGGCAGAGGCTGCTGGACCTGGGCGGCTTTCCCGTGGACGTTCCGCACCTCCGAATCGACGGCCACAAAGGAGGTGTAGGCCGTGAGCAGGCTGTAGCGCAACCCCAGGTCGGTCACCTCCCGAACGCGCCCGTCATCCAGGCGCAGCAGGTTGTAATCCGCCAGCAGCGTGATCTTATGACGGGCCCAAAGGAAACGCAGGGCGCTGTTGGCCGGAACGGCCTTCACACCACCCACGTCCACGGTTGTCCGGAAGACCCCTTCCCCGCTTTGACCGCTCACGAAGATCTTGCCCCGGGGCTTCCCCCGCCACTTGCCGAAGACCACCACCGGCTTTTCAGCGAACAGATCGGGCGCCTGCGGGGGCTCCACGTCATAGGCCTCGAAACCCTCGAAGCGCACCCGGATCCCGGTCAGCACCGGGGATTGGATCAGGGAGCGGAACCGTTCCGCCTGGGCCGGGGCCTCCTCCGGTTTGGTGATGACGAAGGGCTCGCCCAGACCCACGTGGGCCAGGCCTTCGATGATGTGGCGGTTCACGCTGCTGCCGATCCCGAAGGCGAACAGGTTCGCCCGCCCCAGATTGTTCCGGATCAGGTCGAAGACCTCTTCCTCCACGGTCACGTACCCGTCGGTAACGATGACCACGGTCCGGGCGAAGCCCGCGGCCCTTTCCAGGGCCATAGCCCGCTTCAGGGCCGGCAGCAGCTCCGTTCCCCCGCCGCCCCGCTGTCTTTCAATGAGGCTCACGGCCCGGCCCAGGTTTTCCGCCGTGGCGGCCAGGGATTGTTCGGCCAGTACGGTGGACCCGCCCGAAAAGAGCAGCACGTTGAAACGGTCCGCAGGACGCAGACGCCCGATCAAATCCTTCAGCAGCTTTTTGGAAATTTCCAGCGGAAAGCCGTGCATGGACCCGGAAACGTCGACGATGAAGACATATTCCCGGCCCGGTATTTCAGCCGGGGCCACCCGCCGGGGCGGCTGCACCTGGAGCAGGAAGAAGTTCTCTTTTTCCCCTTCGTAAAGGAGGAGACCCGCTTGCACCTGCCGGCCGTCGAGCCGGTAGCGCAGGATGAAATCCCGGTTGCCGCCGTAAGCCTCCCCGGGGTCCAGGGTGATCTCGGCTCGGGAGGGCGCCGGGAAATTTGTGGAAATCTTATGGGATGAACAGGATAGATCCTGCACGGGCAGGCCCGCATCCAGGGACACCTGCAGGTCGAAGCGGTAGGCCGGCTTTTCTCCCTGGCGCTGATAGGGACTCTTGATCCACTGCTCGGAGGCCGGGGCCGAGGCCTCCGGACGGTTGGAGTAGCGGGGCCCCACCACGGTGGGATAGACGAATTCATAGATCCGGTCCGTGGGCGTCAGCAGTTCGGTGTAGCGCAGCTCCACCAAGATCTCGTCCCCCGGCAGGATGTTGGCCACGTTCATCTGAAAGACGTTGGGCCGCTGCTGCTCCAGCAGCGAGGCGGTCTGGCCCTGGTCCCGGGCCTGTTCGTACTCCCGGCGGGCCTCGTCCCGCTTCCTGATCCGGGC
>JALOOY010000100.1 GCA_025454185.1 Thermodesulfobacteriota bacterium | reverse complement strand
CCTGTGATGGCGTCTTTGTCAGGGGTTGATGCGGTGCTTTTGGTGACCGAACCGTCATGTTCGGGCTTACATGATGCCGGACGCGTGATCGACCTGGGGAAGCATTTTAAAATACCGGTATCGCTCGTTGTGAATAAGTGGGATATCAATCCGGCTGTGACCGAACAGATTGAGAAATATTGTACAGATAACGGCGTGGCCATCGCTGGACGACTGCCGTTTGACCGTGCGGTGGTCGACGCGGTTATTCAGGGACGCACGATTATGGAAGGCGAAAGTGCCAGTCTGAAAGCTGAGATCATAAAGATTTGGGATCGCTTGAAAGGAGCCGTGTAATGAGAGTGTTTCTAAGAGCCCTCGCTTTTGTTTGTCAGATATGTCCTTTGTGTATTGTCAGGAGGCTTATTCCCAAGTCGCGTTTTGCTTTGATTATGAATAATTTGGAAAAGGTGTGTCCTTTTTGCTGGGCTTATGCCCAGCTGGCTCGCCAGAAGAATAAGTCTGGTGTTGGGACTAAGAAAGGAGTTGCGGCATGAAGTTCTGGCGGCATGGTTTAGGGATAATTTTTTTAATGATCATCATTCCCTACGGAGCGGCGGGCGAGGTCTGGGACCTGCAGCATTGTCTGGAAATCGGGCTCCAGCAAAATCCCCGTTTGCAGGCGTCACTGCAGGCCCTGGAGGCGGCCAAAGCTCGGGTGGTTCAAGTCCAGTCGGATTATTATCCGGAAGTTTTTATCGAAGGCGATTATTCCCGGTATAAGGGGAGCCTGAGCGGGACCTCCAACCCCAACTCCGTTTCCGCTGCGGACCTCAATGCCTACACCATGTATATGGGACTCAACCAGAACATCTACGATTTCGGCCGACGGGAGTACCGGGTAAAGGCCTCTACCGAGGACCTCAAGACCTACCGCTGGGATTTGAAGGACACGCGCTTGGGCGTCATCGATGAAATCCGCTCGGGTTACTACGGGGTCCTGTTGGCCGGCCGGGGGGAAAAGGTGCGGGAGCAGGAACTGGAGCGGACCCAGCTTTTTCTCCGCCAGGCCCGGGGGTTTTATCAGGTGGGGCTCAAACCCCGGATCGACGTCACCCAGGCCGAGCTGGAAGTGACCAAGGCGCAGAGAGCGCTGTTGCAGGCCCAGAATGCCTTGCAGTTGAGCCGGGTGGCTCTGAACAAGGCCCTGGGCCTGGACCAGGCCCCGCCCTACGAACTGCGGGATGATTTGGAGGCCGAGCGGATCCAGTGGCAGTTGGAGGATTTGAAAAAAGAGGCCCTCGAAGGCCAGCCGACCTTGAATCGGTTCCGGTCCCTGGTGCAATTCTGGGAGGCCCAGGTCAAAGGGGCCGAGCGGGATTTCTGGCCTCGCTTGGCCGGCACCGCCCGTTTTGGCCGGAACAGCACGGAGATACCCCTGGTGGACTACACAGAGTCCTGGAACGTGGGTCTGCAGTTGACGGTACCCATCTTCTCCGGCTTTGAATCCCGGGCCAAACTGGACGAATACCGGGCGGCCTTGAGCCAGGCCAAAGCCAATTCCCGCAACCAGGAATTGCAGATCCTAAACGATGTGCAGAATCAGTACTTGAACCTGGTGCTGGCCGGGAAACAGATCGAAGTAGCCCGGCAGGCCGTGGGAACTGCCCGGGAAAATCTGGACCTGGCCCAGGGGCGCTACCAGGCCGGCGTCGGCACCATGCTGGAAGTCAACGACGCCCGGGTCTCCTGGGTCCAGGCCGAAAACGATTACACCCAGTCGCTCTACGACTACCGCATCGCGCGGTTCAAGCTGGAGAGGACGCTGGGGAGGGAAATCAACTAGCAGAGACCAGAGGTCAGAGACCAGAGATCGGAGAGAAGGCAAACAAAGGCGTGCAAATCAATTCGGCCAAACAATTAACAGTTTATAAGGAAGCTTATTCCCTGGCTATGGAAATTTTCAAAGTCAGTCGATCTTGGCCGAATTCGGAAAAGTATTCTTTAACTGACCAAATCCGTAGGTCTTCACGTTCGGTATGCGCGAACCTTCAAGAGGCATGGTCTAAACGTCGTTATGAAGCCCATTTCATCAACAAGTTGACCGACGCCGATGGGGAAAATGCTGAAACCAACACCTGGCTCGATTTTGCACGAGATTGTGCATACTTGAATAAAGAAGACCATTCCCGATTCGTCGACAAGTCCTGTGAGATCGGGAAAATGTTAGGCTCGATGCTTAAGAATTCTAAGCTCTTCACCCTAAAATAAAAGAGATTATAGTTTTGTCTTTATCAAATTTCAGATTTCCAACCTCTGTTCTCTGGGCTCTGTCATTCCCTGTCTTTATCTGACCTCTGACTTCTGACCTCTGATCTCTGAGATATCTTCCAACCCAATCTCCCCCTGGTCTCCCACCACCACCAACAGGAACCGGTCCGGGTGCAGGTATTTGCGGGCCACGCGCAGCACTTCCTCGGCGCTTATCCGGTTGATCCACTGGGGATATTTCTCCGGGTAATCCAGCCCGAGGCCGTATATTTCCATGGCCGAAAGCAGGCGGACCGTCTTGGCGTTGGTATCCATCCGCAAGGGGAAGCTTCCGGTGAGGTAGGCCTTGGCCTCGGCCAACTCCGTTTCGGTCACCCCTTTTTCCAGGTAGCGGCGCATTTCTTTGAGGATTTCGGCCACGGCACGATTGCCGTTCTGATTTTTAGTCTCCAGGGAAATGATGAAAGAGCCGGGATATTCGAGGGCGTTGAAGTGGCTGTAGATGCTGTAGGTCAAGCCCAGGTTGTCACGAATTTGGTCCATGAGCCGGGATACGAAGCCTCCGCCGCCCAGGATGTAGTTCATGACCTGCAGGGCATAAAAATCAGGGTTGGACCGGGCGATGCCGAGATGACCCCAGATCAGGTTGGCCTGGCTGATAGGCCGATCGATCTTCACCATCTGGGGACGCGAGAGTTCCGGCGGAGCAGCGGGGGACGGGCGTTGGACGGGCCCCGGTTTCCAGTTTTCCAGGGCCTGGGTCACCAGGTTTTGGGCCTCCTCCAGTGATATCTGGCCCACCAGGGTGAGGGCGGCGTTATTGGGCCGATAGAATTCCCGGAAAAAATCCAGCACCTGTTGCCGCTGTACGGCGGCCAGTCCGGCCAGGGTCCCTTCCACCGGTCGGGCATAGGGGTGGCTTCCGAAGATCTTCTGCGCAAAGGCCAACTGGGCTACCTGGCGGGGGTCTTCGTCCATACGCTGGAGCCGGGCCTTCATTTCATCCACCTTGCGGGCCAGTTCCGGCGCGGCAAATAAGGGGTTCAGCAGGACATCGGCCAGGATCTCCAACCCCAGGGCCAGGTCTTTTTTGAGGACCGCCAGACTGACGGTGGCGAAATCCAGGTCGGCCCCGCTGTTGAGGGACCCCCCCACGGCTTCGATGCGGCGGCTGATGGTTTGCGCCTCCTGGGTCCGGGTGCCCTGGAGCAGGGTTTCGGCAGTCAGGTTGGCCAGGCCTTCCCGTCCGGCCGGGTCGGCGGCGGCCCCGGCCCGTACGACCACCTGGAGGTGGATCGTGGGCAATTGGGGCCGTTCGGCCACGATCAGGGTCAGGCCGTTGGGCAGAGTCGTTTTACGGGCGATTTCGCCGGAGAAGGAGGTTGTAGCGGTCACGGATTGGGCCAGGGCCAGGGATAGAAGCATAGCCAACACCTTTGTCTTCATGGATTCGGCCTTCATTTGCTCGGGGGGCCGGTGGGGACCAGTACGCCCACCGTCCGGTTCCCGGGTTTAAAGTAAGTCTGATAGACGCGCAGGAGGTCGGCCTGGGTCACGGCCCTGATGCCGGGCAGGAATTGATCCAGGTCACGCCAACTGCCCAGGGTCTGGTATTTGCCGAGGATCAGGCCCTGGGAAAAGACGGAGTCCTGGCTGAAGATGAAGCCGGCTTCGATCCGGTTCTTGGCCCGTTCGATCTCTTCCGTTTGGGGGGGGTGGCGCTCCCATTCGCTCAGTTCCTGAAAGAGGCGCTTTTCGATTTCTTCCGCCGTTTTCCCGGGCATGGCCTGGGCCGCCAGATAAAAGAGATGGGGGTCCCGGGAGTTAAAGGGGAAGTCGGCGTCTACCTCCAGGGCGATCTGCTCTTCGTAAACCATTTTGCGAAATAGGCGGGAGCTTTTGCCGCCGGCCAGTATGTGGGACATGACCTCCAGGGCAAAGGCATCCCCCTGGGGAAAGGCGGGGACATGGAAGGCCAGGGCCACGTAGGGCAGCCGCGCTTCGGGCCGCTTCAGGAGGACCCGTTTTTCGGCCTCCTGGGGCGGGTCCTTGATGCGCAACCGGGCCGGGACCGGCCCCGCCGGCACCCGGCCGAAGGTCTGCTCGAGTAAAGTCAGCAAAGCCGGCCGCTGAAAGTCCCCGACCACGACCAGCACGGCGTTGCCCGGCTGGTAATAGGTCTTATAAAACGCCTGGAAGTCCTTATGGGTCAGGACTTCCAGATCCTCCATCCAGCCGATGACGGGTCGCTGGTAGGGGTGGGAGGTGAAGGCCACCGCGTTGATTTCCTCATACAGGGAGGCCAGCGGGTCGTCTTTGATGCGCAGGCGCCGTTCCTCCTGGACCACCTGCAGTTCGGTCCGGAATTTCTCTTCGTCCACCTGGAGATTGGCCATGCGGTCCGCTTCCAATTCCAGGGCGATGGTCGCCCGATCGGCGGCGATATTTTCATAATAGGCCGTGTAATCCCGGCTGGTGAAGGCGTTGTCCTGACCGCCGTTTTTCTGGATGACCCGGGAAAACATCTTGGGCCCGTAGCGGGCGGTCCCCCGGAACATGAGGTGTTCCACCAGGTGGGTCAGACCGGATTTGCCCAGCGGCTCTTCGCGGGCGCCCACGTTATACCAGATTTGAACGGTCACCACCGGCGCCTTGTGGTCTTCCAGAAGGAGCACCTTCAGGCCGTTGGCCAGAGTGGTCTCGAACACCGTCCGGGTGTCCAGGGCCAGGGAGCGGGAGCCGAAACCGAGCAGGAGAAAGCCGAAAAACATGAGTAACCCGATGAAAATAAATCGATTCATGGCGAGGCCTTTGCTTGACAAGGATTTTTTTTTGTAATAGTTTAGATTTTTACAGCCAGTGTTAGAGACCACAAATTTTCGGAACAATGACTGTAAACATATAATTATTTCAAAAACATAATACTTTGGCAAGCCTTTTTTGGTGCCTGAGGGAAGGAAGGCCGATGCCTTTGGAAAAACAGGTTTGGGATGTGATGAGCACGTCATTCAAATCCGTGACCCCGGAAACCACGCTCAAGGAGGCCTGCACCATTCTGGCAGACCTGCGGGGGGAGAAAGAAATGGCGCCGGGCCTGGTCGTCAGCAGGGCCTCCGGCGAGTATCTGGGCGTGCTTTCGGTGAAAGATATTTTGCGTCACTTGAATTTCATCTACGACCAGTCGCTGCGGGAAAGAGAATCCTGGCTGGACCGACTGCTCGATCCGCACACGGCCGAAGGGCTGCTCTCGGTCAACGACGTCATGGTCCGTTTCGACATCTCCGTCCGTCCCAACCAGCGGATCATCGAGGCCATCCGCCTCATGCTCGATGAGGATTTGGACCTGGTCCCGGTCTGGGATTCCGGACGCATCATCGGGGTGGTCCACGGCGATACCATTTTAAGGGAAATTTCCAGGCTCATGCCCGCCGCCTGATTAGTCAATTTACGAAAGCCATCTATGGAACGCGCACACATCAACACCAAGTATGACGAAGAATTGAGTCTCCTCAAGCAGAAGATTCTGCGTATGGGGGAGATGGTGATCAACAACATTGAGTCGGCCATCAGTTCGGTGACCAACCGGGATGTGGAACTGGCCGAGGTCATCATGGAATCGGACCATCAAATCAACGAACTGGAGGTGGACGCCGAGGAGATGTGCCTGCGCATCATCGCCCTGCGGCAGCCGGCCGGCCGGGATCTCCGCTTCATCTCCACGGCCATGAAGATTATCACCACCTTGGAGCGCATGGGGGACCTGGCCGTCAACATCGGCAACCGGTCCGTCGAGTTGGCCAAGGAGCCGCGCATGGGCATCTGTTTCCACCTGCCCATCATGACCGAATCCACCGAAGACCTGGTCCGCCGGGCCCTGGATGCTTTTGTCAACGAAGACGTGGACAAGGCCCTGAAGGTCTGCCGGGACGACGAATATGTGGACCAGACCTACAAGCAGCTCATCGAGGAATTGATGCAGATGATGAGCGAGAAGACCATCCCCATCCCCCGGGCCATGAAGATCATGCTGGTGGCCAAATACCTGGAGCGCATCGCCGACCACGCCGTCCATATTTCCGAAATGGTTGTTTTCATGGTAGTCGGCAAGGT
>JALOOY010000099.1 GCA_025454185.1 Thermodesulfobacteriota bacterium | reverse complement strand
GCCCCCCAGGCAGAAGGTGTGGCTGAAGCGGATGGCCTCGACCGTCAGGCTGGCGGGGTGCAGGTGCTTCCAGAAGCTGTCCGTACCGGTGCGGGGCTTCATAGGCGCAGGCGGAAGGCAGGGTCCGCTTCCTTTTTGGTGTCCACCCAGACTTCCTCCCGGGGCCCGAGATACAAGGCCGGCCGGGCCAGGGGACGAAGGGCCGGGCCTTTGACCGCCCGGCCCTGGAGGTCGAAGCGGCTCCCGTGGCAGGGACAGACGAGCAGCCGGGCCTGCGGGTCCAGGGCCGGCTGACAGCCGAGATGGGTGCAGCGGTTCAGCAGGGCGTACCAGCCGCCCTCGTCCCGGACCAGCCAGACGCCCTGGTGGTATTTTCGGGGATTTTTCAAGGCCCGTAACTCGGGAACAGTGCCCACCGGGAAACGGGCCGGCGGCTCGGGGGCGCCGGAGTCGCTGAAATAGCGCAGCAGTCCGCGCCCCAGCAGGGCCAGGGAGCCGGCGCCCAGCAGGACGGAAAGGCTGAGAAATAGACGGCGGGAGAAGTCGAGTGA
The DNA here is from genome assembly GCA_025454185.1 of Thermodesulfobacteriota bacterium. GTDB lineage: Bacteria > Desulfobacterota > RBG-13-43-22 > RBG-13-43-22 > RBG-13-43-22 > JACRCK01. Next base: position 5,845 of record JALOOY010000099.1, on the reverse strand, counting down.
CATAGATGTTAAAAATACCGCGGGAGGGTCGGCCGATCAAGAAATTATTGCTTCCTTATTTATTGACCCCTCTTCGACATCGATGATAAAGTGACCCCAATAATTTGAAATGGAAAACACCCCTGTAAAAATCCCCCGAGACCGCCTGCTGATCCGGGAGCTGTTCACGGCCCTGGCTGCCCTGATCCTGCTATGCTGGCTGACCCTTTTGGCGCCGGCGCCGCTGTCCGCCCCGGGCGGCGCCGGCACCCCGACCGAGACTGCCGTGCAGGCCCCCTGGATCTTCGTGGGCCTCCAGGCCCTGCTGCGCGTCCTGCCGCCGCTCTGGGGCGGGGTGGCGCTGCCCCTGGCGGCCCTGGTGTTTCTGGCCCTGCTGCCCCTGGAAAAACGCCTGCGTCTATCTTGGGGGCTGTCGGCCTTTTTATTCGTTGTTTTACTCCTGGCCGGGACCGCCTTGACCCTTTGGGGATATTGGGGGTAATTACTTCATGGCCGCCGTCCCCAAGGATAAGCGTACCAAACAGCAGTTGCTGGATGAACTGGCCGCCCTCCGCGCCGTCCGGCAGGAGGAAAGCAGTGGCAGGGCCGACCACTGGACCCAGATGTTCGAAACCCTGCCCTTTGGAGTGGTATTCCAGGGGGCCGACGGACGGATCCTGTCCGCCAACCGCGCTGCCGAAGAGATCCTGGGCCTGAGCCTGGACCAGATGCAGGGCCGCACCTCCATCGACCCCCGCTGGAAAGCCGTGCACGAGGACGGTTCCGATTTCCCCGGAGAAACCCACCCGGCCATGGAGGCTTTGCAGACAGGGCGCCCGGTGAACGACACCGTCATGGGTGTTTTCAATCCCCGGCGGGAGGAGAAGGTCTGGATCCGGGTCAACGCCGTACCGCTTTTCCGAAGCGGTGAGAGAAGTCCCTTTCAGGTCTACACCACTTTCGAGGACATCTCTTCCCGGAAAGAAATTGAAGAGGCCCTGCGGGAAAGCGAGGAAAAATTCTTCAAAGCCTTTCATGCCAGCCCCGTCGTCATGTCTTTGTCCTCCCTTCCGGATGGCCGCTTTCTGGACGTAAACGACGAATTTCTGAACCTGTTGGAAAGGACCCGGGAGGAGGTCATCGGCCGCAGCTCCCTGGAACTGGATATCTGGACCGACCCCTCCCAGCGGGAGGCGGTAGTGGCCGCTTTTGCCCGGGAACTGCGGTCCCGCAACATAGAAGTGCAATGGAAAGCCAGGTCCGGAAAGGTCCGGGACATGCTCTGGTCCGCCGACCTGGTTCTTATCGGGGGCCAGACCTTTCTTCTGGCTTCGGCCCTGGACATAACCGACCGGAATCGGGCCGAGGCCGAATTGGCCCAAAACCTGGCCGAGCTGGAGGAGAAGGTGGCGGAAAGGACCCGCGATTTGAACCAGGCCAACCTGCGGCTCCGGGAGGAAATCGAAAAGCAGTACCGCTTTCTGACCGAGCTGGCCTTCAGTGAAAAGCGCTTCCGGGACATGGCCGAGCATACCAGCGATTGGATCTGGGAGGTGGATGGCGAGGGCCGGATCACCTATTCCAATGCCAAGGTCCGGGACCTGCTGGGCTACGACCCCGAGGAGTTGCGGGGCCGGCATCCCTGGGAACTGGTGCCGTACGCGGACCAAAAACCGTTCTATGATTTCATTCGGGGAAAACTGAACCGTCCTTCGGGTTTTTCCAGCCAAGAGATCGAATTCCTGACCAAAGAGGGGCTGGGGCGCATCCTGGAGGGCAGCGGCGTCCCCTTTTTTCAGCCGGACGGGCGTCTTCTCGGCTTTCGGGGCATCAATCGTGATGTGACCGCCAAGAAGCGCCTGGAGGTTCAGTCCCTGCGCACCCGCCACCTGGCGGCCGTGGGGGAACTGGCCGGCGGCGTGGCCCATGAAATCAACAATCCCCTGACCGGTATCATCAACTATGCTCAAATTCTGGCCGACCAACTCGAGGAAAAAGGGCTTGATCCCCTGCTGCCCCAAAAAATCATCCAGGAGGGGAAGCGCGTCGCCGGGATCACCCATGACCTGCTGGCCTTTGCCCGGGAAACAACGGGGATGGAACCGCTGATCCTGCAGGACCTCCTCCAGGATACCCTGGGACTCACGATTACACTCCTGAAAAAAGAAGGCATCGGGGTGCAACTGGACCTGCCGGAGGCCCCCCTGCTGCTGCTGGCCGACCGGTCGTCGCTGCAGCAGATATTTTTCAGTCTCCTCAGCAACGCCCGCTTTGCCCTGAACCAGAAATATTCCGGTTTCAACAAAGAAAAGAAGATTCTCATCCACCTGGCGCCGATGCAGTCGGCAGGGAAACGCCTGGCCCGCATCGTTTTCCAGGACCAGGGGACCGGCATTCCGCCCGAAATCCTGCCCCGAATCTTCAATCCTTTTTTCAGCACCAAACCATCCAACGCCGGCCTGGGCTTGGGGCTGAGCGCCATCTTGGGGCTGGTGCAGGAACTGGGCGGAAAAATATGGATCGAGAGCGACCCCGGGGATTTTACCCGGGTAATCATGGAAATCCCGCTGGTGTGACAATATGGCAGAACAGCTTTTGGTCATCGACGACGAGGAAAGCATCCGCTTTACCTTTGAGGCCCTCCTGAAGCGGGAGGGCTACGCGGTCCGGACAGCCGACGGCTTTCCGGCAGCGCTGGAGGTACTGGAGCAGTATCGGCCGGACCTGATTTTTGTCGACATTGTCCTCGGCCCGCACCGGGGGACCGAAATCCTGAAGGTGGTGCAGGAACGGGGAATGAAGTGTCCGGTGGTCATCATTACCGGCAAACCGACCATCGAGTCGGCCGCGGAATCGGTCCGTCTGGGGGCCTTCGATTACCTGACCAAACCTATCGGTAAAGAGATTCTGATCAAGACCGCCAGGCTGGCCCTGGGGCAACGTAGACTGCTACAGGAAAAGGAACAGGCCGAACGGGAACGGGAACGGACCCGCCATTACCTGGAGACGGTCTTTCGCAGCATCGAAGACGCCATCATAACCGTGGACCAGGAGATGCGGATCGTGGAGGCCAACGGATCGGTGGAGCGGATTTGCGGGGTCCATCCGGGAACGATCCAGGGTAGAAAGGCCCACGAGATTTTCCACTACTGCCAGGCCGCCTGCCTCAACATCCTGAAGGAATGCCTGGATAAAAGGCGTCCCATCCGGGAATACCGGATGGAATGCACTTACCGGAAAAAGGCGGGTCAGGTGGTGGTGATCAATAGCGCCCCCCTGGTGGACCGGGCCGGTCAAAACCTGGGCGGGGTCTTTATCATCCGTGATATCACCCGCCTTTCACGGATGGAAAAAGAACTGGCCGAGCGCTACCATTTCCACAACATCATCGGCCGCCACTGGCGTATGCAGGAGCTGTTCTGTCTCCTGGAGATCCTGGCGGAGACGGAAACTACGGTATTGATTACCGGAGAGACCGGGACCGGCAAGGAGATGGCGGCCCGGGCCATCCATTACAGCGGTTCCCGGGCGGCCAAACCCCTGGTGAGCGTCAATTGTGCGGCCCTGGCGGAAAATTTGCTGGAAAGCGAACTCTTCGGTCACGTGAAAGGGGCCTTTACCGGGGCCATAAAGGACAAGGTGGGCCGCTTTCAGGCGGCCGATGGCGGCACCCTTTTTCTGGATGAAATCGGGGAGCTTACCCCGGCCCTGCAGGTCAAGCTGCTGCGGGTTCTGCAGGAAAAGGAGATCGAACGGGTGGGGGACTCCCGGCCGATCCCGGTCAATGTGCGCATCATCGCCGCCACCAACGCCGATTTGAAAGAAAAAATCGCTCGGGGGGCCTTCCGGGAAGACCTCTACTACCGCATCAAGGTCATGGAGATCAGCCTGCCGCCCCTGCGGGAACGGACCGAGGATATCCCCCTGCTGGTAGACCATTTCTGCGCCGAGCTGAACAGCCGCTACGGCAAAGAGATCCCGGGCATCTCCCGGGAGGTCCTGGAACGGTTCCTGGCCTATCCCTGGCCGGGCAATGTGCGGGAACTGCGTCATGCCCTGGAGCGGGCTTTTGTGGTCTGCCCGGATACACTGATCGGTCTTTCCGCACTCCCCCTCGAAATCCGGTCTCACCATCCGAGGTCGGATCCACCAGCGGAAACCGGGGCGGCCCTGAACGAGGCCCGTATTCAGGAGGCCCTGGTCCAGGCCGGAGGCAACAAGGCCAAGGCCGCCCGCCTGCTGGGCATCAGCCGGCAGACCCTCTATCGCCGGATGGGCGGCGTCTGAAACAGGTCCCGACCAAATAGAAGCTTGGCCCCATCATTCATCGCCAAGACGTAAAAAACGCTAAGAATTTAAAACAGTATCAATTTGGCCTTATTAAACCAAGTGCTGCGTTTTGTAATTATTACCACGTATTCTGGCCATCCTGGCAAAGGCCATCCCGCCGGCGGCGGGACAGGGAGCACGGGTTCTTTCCCTCCTGGATGCCGGCCATTCGACCAAGCTCATGGCCCTGAGTTTATCGAAGGGCTTTCACCGGCATGACAAGGTCCCGCGAGGCTTCACCCGGGGTGGTCAAGCCCTTCATTCTTGTTACAGAAGTGTAACGGTACATTTCTGTCCGCTGGTACACCTCACGCTGGCCATCTCCCGGGCAAACCATGGGCTATCCAATTAAAATAATTACTATTAATCGTTGATTAGGCTTCTTCCGGGAAGTTGGTCTCCTTTTTGAATTGTCCTTGTTCATTCCAATCATCCCGGGAAAGGCCGTCATGCTGGTACTAAGAGAAGACCACTTCAAGTCGTCTCATCCGTTGTTCCCTACTTGTCTCGGCTTGGCCTGTCTGTTGCAGGAGGGGGATAAAGACCAACTGTTGGACAGCCTGGCGGAAATACCCCGTATTTTCCCCGGCCTGGTCACCTGCGCCCTGGTAGATGAAGGAGCCCGAGGGCTATTCATGCAAAAATTTCAGGTGCCGGGTACCCCCACCCTGATCCTCTTCAAGGACGGCAAGGAAATCGATCGGCTGCTGGGGGTTGTCGATGCGGAAAAACTACGGCTTTTCCTGGCGGTGCATATGAGAGGCTTGAAAAGACCGGGAAACGATCGGGGCCCAGGGGCGGGTTCCGCCCGGCGGCCGAAGCGGATTTAAAAATATTAGCGGGTTAGCCGATAAATGAAACATAGCCCCATTACCACGGCAGTAGAAACGGATAAGAATGAGCCTGGATTCCGCTCGATTGGATAATTTCAAGAGCATCAGAAATCTGCCGACCCTCCCGGGGGTGGCCATGAAGATCCTGGAAGCGGTGCGGTCGGAGGAGACCAGCCTGAACGTGATCGCCGACATCCTCTCCAAGGACCCGCCCCTGACCGCCAAGATCCTGGGACTGATCAATTCGGCTTTCTACCGGCTGCCCTCCAAGGTCACCTCCATTTCCCACGCGGTAAAACTGCTCGGGATCCAGACGGTCAAAAAGGTGGCCTTGAGTTTCTCCCTGGTCCGCAGCTTTGCCGGAGATCCGCAGGGGACTTTCGACTACGGGAAATTCTGGAGGGATTCCCTCATCGCCGCCGTATTCAGCCGCCTGCTGGCCGAAAAGGTCCTGCCGGCCAAGGTGGAGGACGCCTTCACCCTGGGGCTGCTGCACGACATCGGCGTCCTGGCCCTGAACGTAACCATGCCCAAACAATACAGCCTGGTCATCCAGGAGATGGCCCTGACCGGGTGCCCTATGCCCGAAGCCGAAGAGCGGATCATCGGCTTCGACCATCAGGACGTAGGCAGCTTCTTGACCCGGAGTTGGGACCTGCCGGAGATATTCTTCCTGCCCATCGCCCGCCATCACTGCCCGGAGG
>JALOOY010000098.1 GCA_025454185.1 Thermodesulfobacteriota bacterium | reverse complement strand
CCGGCGGGCCATGATGTACTGGTTTCGCTATCAATTGAAACACTACCAGCGCAACCGCATACCTTTCGCGGTGCTGCTGTGCGATATCGACCATTTCAAGAAGGTCAACGACACCTACGGACACGCCGTGGGCGACCAGGTCCTCAAGGATATGGCCGGGTTTCTGCAGGAGGCCCTGCGCAGCCAGGATTTAGTGGCCCGCTGGGGCGGAGAGGAATTCTTGATGCTACTTCCGGATACGGACGAGGTCGGCGGGGGGGTGGTGGCGGAAAAAATCCGCCGCCGGGTCGAGCAGGAGACGTTCCGCGACGGCGCCCGGGAATTTTATCTGACCTTGAGCTTCGGCGTGGCGGTCTACCGGCCCGAGCAGAGCGCCGACGACTGCATCAAGGCCGCCGATGCCGCCATGTACCGGGCCAAAAACGCCGGCCGGAACCGGGTGGAGATCGCCGCAGATCTACCGGCGGAGACCAGCCCGGCACCATCCCGGGAAGTTCCTGAAGATACCCTGGCTCTCCCTGCTTCAGAAAGTTCTACCCTCCGGCAAGTCGGCGCTGTATAATTGCCCAGAGAAATCGCCGGGGGGAAGAATGGATTAAGGGAATATTGGAGCGGTGGGAGAGCATTACACCGGAATGCTTTCATTATTCCATCCTTCCATTTTTCCATCATTCCTCACACCCCTTCGCCCGGCAACCGGCAGCCTTTTTCCCAGGAGCCTTTATGTTCCCTCAACTTGAAGCCATCCTCGCCAAGGTAGAGGCCGACTATGCCGATCTGCGCTACGAGATCAAGCAGGAAACCATCATCACCTTCAACGGCCGGGAACTGACCCAGGTCGGGACCAATGCCACCGACGGGTTCGTCCTGCGGGTCCTGAAACGGGGGGGATTTTCCTCGGTGACCTTTACCCGGGAGGACCAGGCCGCGTGGGCCGTCCGCACTGCCTTGGAGAATGCCGGGCTTCTGGCCAGCCAGGTGTCCCAGCCGGTCTCCCTGGCCCCGGTGCCGGCCCGGGAAGAGATTTTTTTACCCCTTCTGCCGGAGGACCCCCGCCGGGTCCCCCTGGAGGAAAAACTGGAATTGACCCGCCGTTACAACGAGATTCCTTATCGATCGTCCGGGATCGCCACTACCCAGACCCAGTATGCCGAGATCTGCCGCGAAAAGTATTTCATCAATTCGGAAGGTTCGCGCCTCAGGGAGGACCTGGTCACCACCCGGCTGGGGGGCACTATTACCAGCCGGGACGGGACCCTGACCCAGACGGTGCGGGTCGGCGGCGGGGGCAGCGACGGCTTTGCCCGGCTGCGCCACCAGGACGGTGAATTCGCAGAAAAGACCAAAATCGCCCTGGATCTCCTTAAGGCGGAACCGGTGGAAGCCGGCGCCTATAATGTGGTCCTCAATCCCGACCTGACCGGGGTCTTCACCCACGAGGCCTTCGGCCATTTTTCGGAGGCTGATCTGATCGAGGATGCCCCTACCATGCGGGAGCGGTTGGCATTGGGGGCCCTGCTGGGCAACGAACAAGTCAGCATCACCGACGACCCGACCCCGCCCGGCCAGTTGGGGTTCTATCGCTACGATGACGAAGGGGTGGCCGTCCGGCCCACCGCCCTGCTGCGCCAAGGGGTGCTGGTGGGCCGGCTCCATTCCCGGCGGACCGCGGCAGCCTTCGGCGAGCCGGTGAGCGGCCACTGCGTGGCCGAGGACTACCGCTATCCGCCCATCATCCGCATGGGAACCATCTATCTGGAGCCGGGGGAAAAGTCTTTGGCGGAGCTGCTCCAGGACCTGGGAGACGGCCTCTACCTGCTCAATGCCCTGGGCGGGCAGACCAGCGGCGAGAATTTTACCTTCGGGGCCGAATACGGGTACCAGGTCCGGGGCGGCCGGCAGCATAAAATGGTGCGGGATATCAACATTTCCGGCAACCTCTATCAGACCCTGCAGCGGATTACCGGGGTGGGCAATGACCTGACCCTGAGCCGGACCGGCGGCTGCGGCAAAGGCCAGTTGAACGTGCGCTCCTGCCACGGAGGGCCCCATGTTTTGATGGAACAGATGGTGATCGGAGGCCGCTGATGGAACAACTGCTCGAACAGGCCCGCCGGGTCAGCGACCAATGCGAGGTCTTTTTTCAGGAGCAAAGGTCGGACAGCGTTTCTTTCGAAAACGGGCTGCTGAAAAACATCGAGAGCCGGGACCAGAGCGGCATCAGCCTGCGCCTGATCCGGGAGGGACGGCTGGGTTTCGCCTACACCCGCAACCTGCCCCGTCCGGAGGAACTCCTTCAAAACGCCCTGGCCACGCTGCCGGGCGGGGTGGAGGCCCGCTATGCCCTGCCGGAACGGTTTGTGCCGGTGGACGGCCGGGCCTATGATCCGGATATCGAAAACCTGACCAATACGCAACTGGTGGAGGAAGGCCGGCGACTGGCCGCCTATCTGGGAGAAAAGACCGACGGCCAGGTGAACCTGGCGGTCTACCGGTCGGTGACCCGGGTCCGGTTGCTCAACAGCCGGGGGAGTGACCTGGAATGGCGGGCTTCCAATTACGGTGCGCATCTTTCCCTGATGTACCCGGGTTCGTACAATGCCGTGGAACGGAGCTGGACGGCCAAGAAATTTTCACCGGTCCCGGAGGAGTTGCCGGCCTTTATTCTTTCCCTTTATAACGCTTCGAAATCAAAAGTGCGCCCGCCCGGGGGCCGGATGAAATGCCTGTTTCTCCCGGAAACGTTGTATGCCCTCATCTGGCGTATTCAAAGCGCCGCCAGCGGGAAGAATATTTTCGAAAACATCTCTCCGCTCAAGGATCGGGTCGGGGAGAAGATCTTTTCCGACCACCTGACCCTGATCGATGACCCGCTGGACAGTTTACGCCCCAGCGCCCGGGGATTTGACGACGAGGGCACCCCCTGCACCCGTTACCCCCTTATCGAAAAAGGCGCCCTGGTCAATTATTATTTCGACCTTCATTATGCTGAAAAACTGGGGGTCCCGCCGTCGGGGCACGGCTATCGGACGGCTCCCTGGGGCGGGGAGGCCATTTCCACCAAGCCCCGGCCCTCCCTGGAATATCTGGTCCTGGAACCGGGCCGGCGGACCTTCGCTGAGCTGCTACGGTCCCTGGACCGGGGTGTGGTGGTGGCCGGGGCCCTGGGGGCCCACAGCGGCAACATCCCCAACGGGGATTTTTCCTTCGGCCTGGCCCCCGGTATCTATGTGGAAGGGGGGGAGATTCGGGGTGTTCTGGAAGAGGCCATGGTGGCGGGGAATATCTATGACGTGTTGCGAAACGTGGAGGACCTGGAAGACCGGGTCCATCCGGCGGCGGAAGGGTATTACCCGGCGGTGCTGCTGGACGGGGTGAGCGTGGCCATCGGGGGGAGCTGAAATAGGGATGGAAGAGGGAAGATAGAAGATGGAATATGGAAGAGGGAAGAGGGAAGCAAAAAAGGGGGGAAGAATGGAATGTTGGAATGATGGAATTATGGGAAAGACCCATGATGGGAGTCCTTTCAATATTCCACTATTCCATTCTTCCATTATTCCTCACCTGGTATTTCCGAGGTTGTTATGGGTAAAATGATTGTCGATCCGGAGGAGTATTTTCGGAAGCTGGTGCGGGGGCGGGATGAACTGCTGTTGACGCTGGAGCGGGAAGCGGCGGCGGAGGGCATCCCCATTGTGGGTCCCCTGGTGGGGCAGTTGCTGGGGCTGCTGGTCCGGGCCGCGGGCGCCCGCCAGGTCCTGGAACTGGGGACGGCCGGCGGGTATTCGGCGATCTTCCTGGCCCGGGCCTTGCGGCAGACCGGCGGGCGGCTGTTGACGCTGGAATGGAACCCGGGGATGGCGGATCGAGCCCGGACCAACCTGGAGCAAGCCGGGTTGAATGAAGTGAGCGAAGTGCGAATCGGAGACGCCCTGGGGATAATCAAGACCCTCGAGGGCCCTTATGATCTGATATTCATCGATATCGACAAGGAAAACTATCTGCCGGCCCTTGGCGATTGCGCCCGGCTGCTCCGGCCCGGCGGCCTGCTGGTGGCGGACAATATCGGCTTCCGGGGGGCTGACGGTTTCAACCGGGCCCTTTTCCTGGACCAAGGATGGCTTTCGGTCTCCTTGTGGTCCTTCCTGCCCGAACATTCCCCGGAGCACGACGGCCTGCTTTTGGCCCTGCGTCTATAATGGAAGTTTAAACCCTTGGCTAATTTTCGTAGGGGAGGGGTTTATCCCCTCCCGCAGCCCTGGGTGTTTGAAACGGCTCGGGCGGAGGGGGATAAACCCCCTCCCTACGAAAAGACCGTATGAATTCCAGATGTAACTCAATGAAAAAACAAAACACGGGCACCGTCATTAAAAAGCTGTCACCTTTCCCGGAAGCTCCCCCCGACTCGTCCGGGGACGATCTCTGGAATCAGGTCCACAATCTCTCCGATATCCTGGACAGCTTGGGGGAAGGGATCATCGCCCACGATCTGGAGCGGCGGGTCCTTTATTTCAACCGGGCCGCCGAAGAAGTTACCGGATATTCCCGGCAGGAAGTGGTGGGCCGGGATTGCCACCAGGTCTTCGGTTCCCCTTTCTGCGGAGACCAGTGTTTCTTCTGCGAACAGCGGGTCCATCTTGATCTGGAACGGAAAGAATATTCCCTGCAGATCAACGACCGGCTGGGTAAAAGTCATCGTCTGGAAATGAAGGTGGTAGGGATGAAGGATAGCCGGGACCGACTGATCGGGGTCCTGGCGTCTTTCCGTGACGTGAATGAACTCCTGGAAGGGCGCACCGGCCGGGCCCAGGCCAACAGTTTCGCCGGCATCGTGGGCGCCCACCCCCGGATGCAGGAAATTTTTCAAATGATCCGGGATCTGGCCCACAGCGAAGTCAATGTCTGCATCACCGGGGAGACCGGTACCGGCAAGGAACTGGTGGCCACGGCCATCCATCGGGAAAGTTGGCGGGGGCACGGGCCCTTTATACCCCTCAACTGCGGGGCCCTGCCGGAAGGGATCCTGGAGAGCGAGCTTTTCGGACACGTTAAGGGGGCCTTTACCGGGGCCACCTATGACCGGAAGGGGCGGTTCGAACTGGCCGACCAGGGTACTCTTTTCCTGGACGAAGTGGCCGAACTCCCGGCCCGGCTGCAGGTAAAGCTCCTGAGGGTACTGCAGGAAGGATGCTTCGAACCGGTGGGCAGCGAGAAAACGATCCGGGTGGACGTACGGGTGATCAGCGCCACCAACCGGGATTTGAAAGATATGGTCCGGCGGGGAACTTTCCGGCAGGATTTGTACTACCGCCTCAACGTCGTGCCGGTTCATGTCCCCAGTCTGCGCGAGCGGGCCAGCGACATACCACTTCTGGTGGACCATTTCCTGGCCCTCTTTACCCGACAGGGCAAGAAGACGGTCGAGCTCCATCCGGCGACCCTCCAGGTATTGCAGGAATACGCCTGGCCGGGGAATATTCGGGAACTTTACAACGTCCTGGAGTATGCACTGATCCGCACCCGGGGGCAGATGATCCTTCCGGAAGACCTGCCTCCCGAAATCAGGCGCGGTGAGGGAACGAAACCGGGTCGTCCGGTCAAACTCACCTCGCGGGCCGTGGAGGTGGCGCTTAAGCAGTCTGCCGGCAACCGCAGCCGGGCGGCCCGCCTGTTGGGAGTGGGCAGGGCCACACTCTATCGGTTTTTGAATGAATCATAATGGCGTATCATGAGACAACTGTGTCTCGAAATGTTTTTGATACAGGCCAATAACATATTTTTCTTTGTTGAAACAATACATTGCAAATAAAGAAGGATAGGAGGCTCAAGGAAACATGATTAAGTGAGACAGTTTCATTGGTGGACCATTTGCCCCTTTTGTATTTAACTAATTGAATTTAATTATTAATTTAAATAGAAAACGTTTTGGAACGGCGGTTGCATTACCCCTGAATGGAGGCCGGATCAATGAGCCTCCCAGATGAAAGGGGGTCTTTATGGATGCCGTCTTTTTGTCCCGATTGCAGTTTGCCGCTGCCACTTTCTTTCACTTTTTATTCGTCCCCCTCACCTTAGGCCTTTCCATCCTCATCGCCATCCTGGAAACCCGCTACGCCCGAACCGGCGATCAGGAGTTGTACCGGGCAGCCCGTTTCTGGGGAAAAATATTCCTGATCAATTTTGTCGTGGGGGTGGTCACCGGAATCACTTTGGAATTCCAGTTCGGCACCAACTGGTCCCGCTATTCCGCCTACGTGGGAGATGTCTTCGGTTCCCTGCTGGCCATCGAGGCCTCGGTAGCCTTCTTCCTGGAATCCACCTTTATCGGGGTCTGGATCTACGGCTGGAAACGGTTCAAGCCCAAGACCCATGCCGTAGCCATCTGGCTGGTGGCCGGC
>JALOOY010000556.1 GCA_025454185.1 Thermodesulfobacteriota bacterium | reverse complement strand
CGTTTTCTAAATTCAAAGGGGCCCTTCAATATGCCTCGGGCCACGGCCGCGGCTTCTTCAGCCATCGTCTCCGCCAACCGTTGCCCTTCCTTTTCCAGTTCGGCCCGGCACTTCCCGGGTTTCAATTTGGTCTTGGCCATATACGCCGGAGTATAAAGACGGGCGGCCGGTTGGACACCCAGCATATTCAAAAAATAAGACCCGCATTGCTGTTTACAGCCATCCATGACGATTACCGGGTATTTTTCCAACAGGGCGATTTCATCCGGAGCGCCGCGCTGGCAGCGGTGCATGTCCAGAAGTTCCAGTTGTTCGGGCAGCAGTTCTTCGGTGGCCTTCAGGGAGGCCAGGCGGGTCACGGTGGAAACCACCAAGCCGACCCCGCCGCAAGGATAGAGCAGGACCTTTTTCATAACAAAAACCTTAATGATTGATAATCATCAACGGCTGTCATTGCGAGGAGTGAAGCGACAAAGCAATCCCCAGGGATCAGCTAGTTGCACCGGGGGATTGCTTCGACCCGCCACAGGCGGGTCTCGCAATGACAACTTCTTGCAGATAATCAGTTATTGAGCCTCCAGGGGCAGGGCCGGCATATCTTTTGGGCGGTACAGGCTCGGCCGGATCCGGATATACCCCAGTTTCTTAGCCGGGTCTTCCCGCCAGTTTCCTATTCGGCCCTCAAAAGGGACTTTAACTTTCTGCTGCTGAAAATGGTATCCCGGATCAGTCAGCAGTGTGCCGGCCACTCCCGCCATTTCCCGGGCCAGCCGTTCCACCAACTCCAGCCCCTGCCTGTCCAGGGCCTGCCGATCCGGTCCCGGCAGCAGGCGCCAATGCTCCATCAGTTCCGGGAGTAGAAGGCGGGCGGCCGGTAAAAGGCCGATCTGTTGCATGAGAAAGGACCCGCAGCTTTCTTCGTGGCAATCGATGACCAGAGTAGGATTTTTTTCGACCATGACCAGGTCCTCCGGGACACCCCGGTAATAGGCGGGCACGCACAGGAGCAGGGTCTTTTTCGGGAGCAGTTCTTCGTTGACACGGTACGTGGCCCAGCGGACCACCGTCGCTTCAACCTTTTTGATCCCCCCGCAGGGGAAGAGCACGACCCGACCGACCATTAAAGACCCTTGTCCAGCAGAGGGGGTTACTGTGAAAAAAAGACGAACATCGAACATCGAACGTCCAACATCGAACATCGAATCAAATACGAAAATACCTTTCGGTGTTCGGCATAATGGCCGCTCGAATCCAAACGTCCCTTCAATTCAGGCATTTTTTTAATTGGTCGATGATCTCCGACTCGTAAATCTTCCAGCCCACGAAGGCCAGGGTGGTCGGACCGTGGGTGTCCATGGCGATCCACTCGGTCTTTTTGCCGACATGATTGATAAAAAACCGTCGGCCGTCGAGCAGGACATAGCCCTTGATGCGGTAGAGACCGGCCGGCATGGATTTCATGAACTGCCGAAAACAGGCTTCCCGGAGCGGTTTTTCCTCTTCGAAGGCGAAGGCCAGGTAGCCCAGTTCTTCGGCGTTGCCGTGTTTTTCCCCTTGCAGCGGTGCCAGGGATATCTCCCCTGTCCGGACCAGAGCCGGGATCGGCTACGGTACAGTAGGGATTGAGCGCTTTCACTTCCTCCAGATAACGGGGTATGTTTTCAGCAGGCAGCAGATCGATTTTATTGAAAAGCAACAAGTCGGCGCCCTTGATCTGGTTATAGAACAAGGGGCCGAAGAACTCCCGCCCCTCCCAGAGATCGCCGTCCAAAACCGTTACCACCTTGGGCACCTTGACGCGCGGTTCGATGACCGGCCCGTGCAGAAAAAGCATGATCTCCAGGGGATCGGCCACGCCGGTGGCCTCGATGAACAGGTGCAGGGGCTGGTATTTCAGCAGGATCTCTTCCACCGCCTTGACCATATCGCCGGCCATGGTGCAGCAGATACAGCCGTTGGTGAGTTCGTACACGGGGGTTTGAAACCCCTGCAGGAGTTCCCCGTCGATGCCCACCCGGCCGAATTCGTTGACGAGGACCGCAGTCCGGGAAAGGTCCCCCGGCCACTGCAGAATGCGCCGAAGCAAAGTGGTCTTCCCTGCGCCCAAGAATCCGGCAATGAGGATGACATCGCATAGCGGGTGGGATTCGGTTTTTTCCGTAGTTTCCATCGACCACCTCTCCACTCCGACAAATAATTTTCCCGATAATTTTTTTCGGGTCTTCGGAAAAAATTATCGTTCGAACTTAATTTCCGCGTCCCGCGGCAGGGCCATGCCCATCGTCGCCTCGGCGGTCTTCAAAATCGCGATCGGTACCGGACACATGGGGTGGCAGCCGGACTGCTGGGCCGCCTGAAAGACCGGGCTTTTGCTGATGGGGGCGAACAGATCCCGAAGGCCCATTTCCTGAACCTGTTCGAAAAGCCGCTGCACGTGCTTGCACTCCGAGCCCAAGCCGCGCAACGCTACGCGGTATTTGTCCTTTTTCTCCCCTTCGATGCTGCAAGGGAAGCCGCAGATCCCCGGATTGACGGTGACCCGGATGATGGGTTGTTCTTCAGGTTGTGTTTCTTCCATTGATAATTAACAATTGATAATTGATTTTTGAGGGGATGAACCCCGGCGCGGGGGAATAATGGAATGTTGGAATAATGGGACTGCTATTGCCGGTCTTTCGTAGGGAGGGGGTTTATCCCCCTCCGTCCGATCCGGGCCCGATGACCCAAGCTGCGGGTGGGGATGAACCCCACCCCTACATTCCAATATTCCATTATTCCATCCTTCCCACCGCCGTCCATTTTACCTACTTCTGGTGCAGCACCTCCGCCGGCACGATCCCTTCCAGATGCGGGAAGGAATCCTTCATGTGCGGGATCTGCATGGATTCCATGAACTGGACCTGGAAATCCTTCTCCACGGTCAGCTCGATATACTCCACGTTGCGGGAGACCCAGTTGGCCTCCACCCGCTTCTCCCGGTTGAGCAGGGCGGCCCGGGCGCCGTCGCCGGCCGCGTTGCCCACGGACAGGATCTTGTCGATGGCGCAGTCCGGAAACAGCCCCATGATCAGGGCCTTGGTCCGGTCCACGTGGGTCCCGAAGGCCCCGGCGATCTTGACCACATCCACCTTGTCGATGTTCATCTTGCGCATCATCAGCTTGCATCCGGTGTAGAGGGCGCCCTTGGCCAACTGGATCTGGCGGACATCCTTCTGGGTGATCACCACGTCCTTCTCGATGCTGGTCTCGTTGGCCCAAGCGATGACGAATTCCGGCTGTTTGGTGTCGGCGTTCAAGCGGTAGCGGTTCGACTTCTGGCTTTTGCTGAAGACCCCGCTTTTCATGATCACCCCGGCCGTATAGAGCTCCGCCAGCACATCCAGGATCCCCGAGCCGCAGATGCCCTTGGTCTTCATTTCCTCCGGCTTGGAAAAGCTCC
>JALOOY010000555.1 GCA_025454185.1 Thermodesulfobacteriota bacterium | reverse complement strand
CTTCGAGAAAGCGCAGGGTGAAGGCCCGGTTCTCTTCGCGGCAGTACGCGGGCCGGATGGCGCCGGCGCCGGTGGCGATCAGCAATTTGTCGTAGATCAGGGTCCGTCCCGAAGCACAGTTTACGTTCTTTTGCCCCGGATCGATACGCAGTACCCGCTCCCCCAGCAGCCAGGTCACGTTTTTGGGGTAGTGGTCGGTATTGCGGATGGTCATAAAATCCTGCCGGACTTCCCGGCCGAGGTACATGGTCAGCAGGCAGCGGCAGTAGGGCTGTCGGTTTTCCTCGGAGATGGCGATAATCTCGGCCTCCGGCGAATACCGCAGGACCGTTTCCAGGGCCGAAAGTCCGGCCGCACTGAGGCCGATGATTACAATCTTCATGCCGCCCTCCCGGGGGAAATTTGTCGGGCTTGAGGTAAAAAGAATTTCAGAAAAAAAGATCCTGGGCCTTTCTGCACCACACCGACCTAAATTCTTTATAAAAGGAGGCGCAATTTCAAGAAAAAAATGCGGGATCGCCTGATTTAGTATATAAGTAGTTCTGTTCAAAATTCCGGAGATTGTTATTACGTACTGGGATAGTACGGAAATAGGTTGAATATCGAACACGGAAGGAGATTATTAAGTAGGGTTGGGGTTTATCCCCAACCGCCCTTGGATCGTCCGGGTTGACTAGAGGCGGGGGGATATAAAATTCCCTCTACGAAAAACGGACGTCATTTTTTCATGCTTTTTGGGTGCCCGCCACAGGCGGGCCTGGGGGTTTAATAAGACTATTTTATCGGGGGACATTCATGGAACTGAGTTCAAACCTGGTCGGAACGGCGTTGAAACCCTACCGCCGGGAAGTGACCGGACGGGAGATCATGAATTACGCCGCTGCCGTGGGGGATGACAACCCCCGGTATTTTGACGACGAGCGGCAAGAGGGGATCGTGGCCCCGCCCCTGTTCGGCGTGGCCGTCACCTGGCCCATTTTAGAGCGAATCTGGGAGTATATCGACAACGACCGGTTTCCGCCGGAGGTGCTGCTTACCCAGGTCCACCATACCGAACACCTAGTTTTTCACCGCCCTGTCCGCCTCGGCGACAACCTGACCGTTCAGGGGCGGATCGCCGCCGTATTGCCCCACCGGGCCGGGACCCAGGTGGTGATCTGTTTCGAGGCCCGGGACCGGAAAGACCAACCGGTATTTACGGAACATACGGGGGCACTGCTGCGCGGGGTCTCCTGCACGAGAGGCGGAAAGGGGGGAGAAACCCTGCCGGCGGTACCGCCCGGTCCGGCCGAAGAACGGGTTCTCTGGAAAGCGGTGCTCCCCATCGACCCCCTGCGGCCCTTTATTTACGACGGCTGCGCCAACATCTACTTCCCCATTCACACCTCCAGGAGCTTCGCCCGCCAGGTCGGGTTGCCCGGGATCATCCTTCAGGGAACCGCTACCCTGGCCCTGGCCGCCCGGGAGATCCTCAACCGGGAGGCTGAAAGGGACCCTGGCCGGCTCGCTGTCTTCTCCGGCCGCTTCAGCGGCATGGTCCTCCCCGGGACCGAAATTCGGATCAGGGTGGTGGGGAAAAATCCCGGCCCCGCCGGCACCGATCTCCATTTTGTCGTGTACAACCAGGAAGACCGCCCGGCCATCAGCCGGGGTTACGCCTTCATTAAAAACGCCTAAGGAGACAATATGGCCGCCCCCTGAGCCAGCACGAAGACGGCAAGTCCGTATCGTACAAACGGTTTCTTTCCCTGACCGACTTCTTCGCCCTGCGCCTGCTGGACCTAGGCGTCCGGGAGGGAGACCGCGTGGCCTCCCAACTGGTCCTGATCCCGGAACACCTGATGCTAATGTATGCCTGCTTCAAGATCGGGGCCATCGCCTCTCCCCTGGACCTGCGCCTCCGGGATGACGAGGTCGTCCGGGACCTGAACAAGATCGATCCCAAGGTCTTTTTCTTCCTGGGGGAAACGCCGGTCCGGGATTTCCGCCAGGTTGGGCAGGCGGTCAAGACCCACTGCCCCTCCGTCGAATTTCTGGTTCAGTTCACCGCCGATCCGAAACCGGGCGATCTTCTCGAAGGGGCCTGGTCCATCACCGGGCTGATGGACAAAAAGAAGCTTCTGGCCCTGAAGATCAAAAACCTCTTCACCCGCGGCCTGGAAAAAGCCTATGGTAGGATCACCTCCCGGACCCCGGCCCTGATCATCTATACCACCGGGACCACCGGCGACCCCAAGCCGGCCGTGCTCTGCCACGAGAACATCATCACCCAGAACGAGATCCTAGCCCGGGGAATGGACGTGGGCCTAGGCAGCGATTTGCGCCTGCTGATCAACCTGCCCCCCAGCCACGTGGGCTGCCTCACCGAGTGCTTCATGACCACCATGGCCCTGGGGGGCACGACGATCCTGCTGCGCATCTTTGATGTGAAGATGACCTTGGAGGCCATTTCCAAACATCGGGTTAACGTCTTGGGGCAGATCCCCACCCAGTATCGGATGCTCTGGAACCACCCGGACTACCCCGCCACGGATCTGAGCAGCCTGCGTTTCGTAGCCTATGCCGGGTCGGCGGTGGATCTGGGGTTCCTGAGCAGGCTCTCCGTCATGGCCCCCCATTTCGGCACGGGCATCGGCATGACCGAAAACGCCGGCTTCGCCACCTTCACCCCGGTGGGCATCCCGCCGGAGGAGATGGTCGGCCAGGTGGGCCGGGCCTTCCCCGACCTGGCCGCCGTGACCGTCCGCCAGCCCATGAATCCGGACGGCAGCGCCGGGGAGGAGCTGCCCGACGGCGTGATCGGGGAGATCTGTTACCATCCCCCGCTGGTTTTCCTGGGCTATTACAATCAGCCCGAGGAAACGGCCAAGGCCGTCTCCCGGGAGGGCCTCCTTTACACCGGAGATCTCGGTTCCTTCAAAAACCTGGGGGCCTACCGGGCCCTCTACCTGGCCGGCAGGCGGAAATTCGTGATCAAACAGAAGGGCTACAACGTCTTCCCCGACGAAGTGGAAGCCCATATCGGGAAGCTGGCCGGTGTGGAAGTGGCCGAAGTGGTGGGGATGGAGCACCGGTTATTCGACGAAGGTATTTTCGCCTTCGTCCGTCTCCTTCCCGGCGCAGTGCTTGCCGCTGAAGACGTGCTGACCCACTGTCGTGATATCGCCTCCTATAAACGCCCCCAGCACGTGGAAATCTGGGCCGCCGGCCGGGAATTCCCCATCA
>JALOOY010000097.1 GCA_025454185.1 Thermodesulfobacteriota bacterium | reverse complement strand
GAGCCGGAGGACCTGGTATTCTTTACCGCCGCGCCGGAGTTGGTGCCGTATTTCAGGGACGAGATCACGGAGGTCGTGGCGTACCGGGATTCGAAAGTGGTATACAATGCGGCGGATGTGGTAGGCCGGGGTTTATTGGGTGATGAACCGAAGAAGATAGCCGAATCGATGGAGAATTTGCGCTTGCATTGGGACAAGGAGGCGTTTTATTCCTTTCGGTTATTGTACCCTATGCCCAGTCCCTCATTGGCCTCGTTGAGCCTCTTGTCAAGGGTCCACAGGAGTACCCCCGTCAATACGGCCGAGGCCGAGAGATGGATATCGATGTAGCCGAGCCCCTTGCCCAACAGACGGTGCTGCTCGATAAACTGCAGGACCTCCTCGTCTTTGGCCTGGGTGGCCCGAGGGAGAAGCTGGAGGAGCGAGAGGATCTCCTGCCGGTTCTTGAGATTGCCGCAGACCAGTTCGCCGACAATGAAGGGGTGGCACAGCACTTTCCCGGCATCCAGCAGACGCGCCAGGTGCGGGGCACCCTCTCGAAAATGACGAATCCAGACCGAGGTATCCACCAGAACCATATTAGCGTTCTGCAATCCTTCGCCTCGGCACGGCCTTCAATCGCCTCTCCGTTCCGCCTAGCTTCGCCAGCCGCCGGGCACTCTCTCTGGCGATCAGGGCTTCCAGTCCCAGTTTGACCAGCGTGGTTTTCTCCATGACGCCAGTCAACTCGGATGCCCGTTCAACCAAGCTATCTTCTATATTCAGCGTCGTGCGCATGGTTTGTGCCTCTCATTTTTAGCATATGTATCAATATGCCTAAAATATATGCATTTGTCAATAACCGGTTAGTCCGCACCGGGGAGCGGTAAAATGGAATGAGGTTATAGAGCTGGGGAAAAAGGGGAAGAGCACCCCTTGAGTAACCGGGGGGCATTTGATATCATTGTCCAATGGTTTATGAAATCCTGGCCGATTTTACGGTGGCCCTGCATCTGGCCTGGATCGTTTTTCTTTTCCTGGGCGCCTTCTGGGGGTTGCGCAGCCGCCGGGTGAAAATATTTCACCTTTTTGGACTCGGCTTCGCCGTCCTGATGCAAGTTTTCGACTGGTATTGCCCGCTGACGCATCTGGAAACCTATTGGCGCTCCCGGCGCGACCAGGCCACATCCTACTCCGGCGACTTCATTATACAATATCTGGAAAAGGCGGTCTACCTCCAGATACCCCGTTATGCTGTCGTAATCGGGACTCTCCTTCTGATAGGAGTTAACCTCTTTATTTATGGAGGGTCTGTGAAAACGAATAGGAAGACGAAATGAGGACGGTAATGAAAGCCAACATTTCAAGGAGAATATTTCCAATCGATCTGGCGTTGCTTCCGGGGCTGCTCTTATGGGTCCTGGCCGGTCCCGTTGCGGCCGGGTTTCCTCTGCCGCCGCTCCCGCCCCTGCCCCCTCCCCCGCACAAGGTCCTGCCGGCGCCGCCCCTGCCTCCGCCGCCGCACAAGGTGCTGCCCTTTCCACCTTTTCCTCCCGGGCCGCCCTTGCTGGTCCCCTACGGGCCGCCGCCGTATCCGGGCTGGGTCTGGGTCCCCGGGCATTGGAAAGGGAAGAAATGGGTGAACCCCCACTGGGCCAAGCCGAAGAAATACAAGACTAAATACAAGTAATTCGCGTTAAGGTTGCATAAGCGTATAGCCCATTTTTTCGGCGGGTCCGAAGTCCTGCTTGACCGAATGGAAGATTTCCTCGAGGTGTGCCCAGGGATCGGCATGGGTATAGAATCGGTAGAGAAACAGCAGGTCCACGGTCAGGCTGTCCATCCAGCCGATGTCCCGGCTGTAGCCGATGACCGCCCGGGTCTTAGACACTTTCAGGAACTTCTTCGCGAACTTTAATCCCGAGGCTTTTCCCAGTACACTGCAGGACCCGAAATAGACCAGGTTTTTGTGCTCCCCGTAATCCTTGAAGGCCTCGAACAGCACTTCGGAGCCGATCTGCTCCAGGGTGGCGAAGACCTTACCGGGGGCGCCGTGGAAGGCCAGATAGAAGACCGGCGCGTCCCAGGCCTCCAGGTCCGTCCACAACAGGCCGTCGGGTTTGCGGGTGTAGAAGGTCAGGTGCTCCGGCGATTCGATGGCGCGGTAGGCTATTTTCAGCGGCGGCCGGATCAGCGGGACCAGGGCCTGGAAAAAACCCTGCACCGAAAGCCGTTGAAAGATCAGGTCGTTCCAGGAAGATTCCAGGCAGACCAGCTTGCGGGGCACCGGGATGGCGGGCCGGGACCAGGTGGGGTGCCCGGCCGCCGTGCAGGCCCCGAACCACTTGGGGGTCTCCTGCGGACATTTCTCCACGCAGCACTGGGGACAGACGGAGTGTTTCCCGTCGAAGCAGAGAAAACGTTTTTCGGCCGTTGAACCGTGCCGCCAGTAACAGTCGTCGTTCATAAGGATAAGGCTGTCTCGGCCGGGCCTAATGGAGCATGGGAGTGAAGGAGTAATGTTTTAACAGCAATACTCCAATACTCCACCACTCCATTACTCCGGATTAGAGTTTGAAAGTCACCAGAAGATCCCCTGTCTCCACCGCCTGGCCTGATTCCACTTTGACCTCCTCCACCAGCCCGTCGCAGGGCGAGGCCACAAAGCTTTCCATTTTCATGGACTCGATGCTCACCAGGTCCTGGCCCCGGAAGACCCGGTCGCCCGGCTTGACCCGGATACTAACCACCAGGCCGGGCATGGGGCAGAGTAGGACGTTGGCCATCTCGTCCTTCCGTGGAGCCGGCATGAAGCGGGCCAGGGCCCATTCCCGAGGGCTGTAGATTTCCAGAATGCGGGTGATCCCGCAAAAGGCGGCCCAGAAAAAATTTCCGGTGTATTGCAGCCGGAAATAGTGAAACTGCCCGTCGATCTTCAATTTCAGCCGCCGGCGGTAGTATTCGAATTCCGGGGTTCGCACCACAAAAGATCGATCATCAAGCCGGATGTTCCAGTCTCGGCCGGCCGGGTCGCCTTCCAGGCGGATCTGAAACACGTCGTTTTCGCTTTTGACCACGTAATCGAAAAACCCTTTGGGGGCACGGGTGACACCCACCTGGGGTACCAGCGGTTTCAGGGAATCCCGGACCACCTTTTGGCGGTTGTGATAAACCAGGCTGGCGGCCATGACCATGTATTGAAGTTGCTCCGCCGGGGCCGGAACGTCCGCCTTTCCACCAGGGAAATGCCTCTCGACGAAACGGGTGGACAAGGCGCCTTCCTGGTAGGCCGGGTGATTCAGGATGGCGTTGACGAAGTCGATGTTGCTGGTGATCCCCTCGAGGTGGTAGATGTTAAGGGCCCGGATGAGGGTCTGAATGGCCTCTTCCCGGGTGTCGCCCCAGGTGATAACCTTGGCCAGCAGGGAATCGTAGAAGGCGCTGATGAATGTTCCGGCCCCGATGCCGCTGTCCACCCGGATGTGTGTCCCCCGGGGCTGGGCGTAGCGGGTGATCAGACCGGTGGCGGGGAGAAAGCCGCGCCCCGGGTCTTCGGCGCAGATGCGGGCCTCCATGGCCCAGCCCCGGCGCTGCACTTCCTCCTGGGCAAAAGGCAGGGGCTCCCCGGCGGCAATGCGGAGCTGCAGCTCCACCAGGTCCAGGCCGGTGACCATTTCCGTGACCGGGTGCTCCACCTGGAGACGGGTGTTCATTTCCAGGAAGTAATAGTGCCCGCTTTCGTCAAAGATGAACTCCACGGTCCCGGCATTGGCGTAGCCCGCTTCCCGGGCCAGCCGGCAGGACAACTCGCCCAGCTCCCGGCGACGTCCGTCATCCAGGGCCGGCGAGGGCGATTCCTCTAGAATTTTCTGATAGCGGCGCTGGATGGAGCATTCTCTTTCCCCCAAATAGACCACGTTTCCGTATTGGTCGCCCAGGATCTGCATCTCGATGTGCCGGGGATCGGTAATGTAGCGCTCCAGGAAGATCCGGTCGTCGCCGAAGGATTTGCGGGTTTCCTCCCGGGCCAGGCGCAGGGCTTCCTGCAGTTCGTTCCGGGAGGCCGCGATGCGCATCCCTTTGCCGCCCCCGCCGGCCGCGGGCTTGAGCAGCACCGGGTAGCCGAGGTCTTCGGCCAGGGCCAGGAGTTCCTCCGGATCGGAAAGGGGCTGCTGCGGGCCGGGAACCACGGGAATCCCACACCGAACGGCCAGGATTTTGGAAGCGATTTTATCCCCCAGCAAAGCAATGGCCTTGGCAGGCGGTCCGATGAAGGTCAGTCCTGCTTCAACGACCCGGGCCGCAAAATCGGCGTTCTCGGAAAGAAACCCGTATCCCGGATGGATGGCTTGACAGTCCCGCTCCCGGGCGGCGGTGATGATTTTTTCTTTGACCAGGTAGGAATCTGCAGCCCGGGCCGGGCCGATGAAGACGGACTCGTCGGCTTCCTGGACGTGCCGGGAGCGGCAGTCGGCCTCCGAGAAGACGGCGACGGTCCCCACTCCCAACTTCCGGCAGGTTTGGATGACGCGCAGGGCGATCTCTCCGCGGTTGGCGATCAGAATTTTAGTGAACATGGTCGGGCCTCACAAGGGGATGTTGCCGTGCTTGCGGTCGGGGCGTTCCATTTTTTTGCCTTCCAGGAACTGGAGGCTGCGGATCAGGCGGTGCCTGGTGTCCCGGGGGAAGATGACGTCGTCGATGTAGCCCCGTTTCGCCGCCAGAAAAGGATTGGCAAAGGTCTGCCGGTATTCCTCGGTCTTACCGGACAGGGCGGCTTCGGGATCCGGGGCGGCCTGAATGTCCTTGCGGTAGATGACCTCCGCCGCGCCCCGCGGCCCCAGAACGGCGATTTCGGCCGTGGGCCAGGCGTAGTTGATATCGCAGCGGATGTGTTTGGAATTCATGACCACGTAGGCCCCGCCGTAGGCCTTGCGTACGATGACAGTGATGCGCGGCACCGTGGCCTCCACGAAGGCGTAGAGCAGCTTGGCCCCGTGGCGGATGATGCCGCCGTGCTCCTGCTCCGGGCCGGGCATGAAACCGGGCACGTCCACCAGGCAGATGAGGGGGATGTTGAAGGCGTCGCAGAAGCGGACGAAGCGGGCGGCCTTGGCCGAGGCGTGGATGTCGAGCACGCCGGCCAGGGCCGCCGGCTGGTTGGCAATGAGGCCGATGGTCTGCCCCCCCAGGCGGCCGAAGCCGATGATGATGTTGCGGGCGTGGTGGGGCTGGACCTCCATGAACTCGGCGCCGTCGAGGATGCTGTAGATGAGGACGTTCATGTCGTAGGTGTGGTTGGGGTTGACCGGCACCAGGAAATCCAGGGCCGGGTCGGTGCGCTCAATCGGGTCTTTCAGGTCCAGGATGGGTGAGGTCTGCCGGTTGTTGGAGGGCAGGTAGTTGATCAGGCGCCGGACTTCCCGCAGGCAGAGGATGTCGTTGGGCGGGGTGAAGTGGGCCACGCCGCTGATGCGGCCGTGGACCTCGGCGCCGCCCAGGTCGTCGAAGCTGATCTCCTGGTGGGTGACCGTCTTGACCACATTGGGGCCAGTGACGAACATATAGGATGCCGCGCCCACCATGAAGGTGAAGTCGGTCATGGCCGGGCTGTACACGGCCCCGCCGGCGCAGGGCCCCATGATGCAGGAGATCTGCGGCACCACGCCGCTGGCCAGGACGTTGCGGTTGAAGATCTCGCCGTAGGCGGCCAGGGCGTCCACCCCTTCCTGGATGCGGGCCCCGCCGGAGTCGTTGAGGCCGATCACCGGGGCGCCCACGCGGACGGCATGGTCCATGACCTTGCAGATCTTCTGTGAATGGGCCTCACCCAGGGAGCCGCCCACCACGGTGAAATCCTGGCTGAAGACGAAGACCTCCCGACCGTCGATGGCGCCGTGACCGGTAACCACCCCGTCGCCGGGGTAGCGGCGGTCCTGCCCGATGGACCCGGCCCGGCCGGTCTTGAGGATGTCGAACTCCTCGAAGGAGCCTTCGTCGAGCAGCAGGTCGATCCGCTCCCGGGCCGTGAGTTTACCCTTGCGGTGCTGCTCCTCGACGCGCTGCGACCCGCCGCCTTGGAGGGCCTCGTCGATCAGTTCCTGAAGATGGGTCCGGCCGTCGGATGGGGCCGGATTGGCCGGCTTGCCAGTCAGGGTTTTCATGAGGGACCTCTTCTGAACGAAAATTTTAATAAAGTATAGGGCTACATAAGAGTTTTATAAATGAAAAAGGAGGGTTGGTGCAATGGAAATTGTCTCTGAACAAGTTTGTGGAATTGGCGATCAAACATGAAATCGAGGCGTCGAGCTGATTTCCCGCCGTTGCAATGCGTGTAACTCACATTTCGCTTAGTGCGAAATGTGAGATAATAATGCCGTTGGTTTTATGGACCTGCCAGGCACCTGGGGTTGAAGATAAAATGGGTTTGACGGGTTGGGCAGTGGTCC
>JALOOY010000096.1 GCA_025454185.1 Thermodesulfobacteriota bacterium | reverse complement strand
CTCGGCCTCCACCCCGCAGGCCTGAAAGGCGGCGGCTATGGCCAGGGTGTGGTCGGTCATGGGGGGGATGAATATCTTGCGGCTGTTGCCGCCGGGGATCCGGGCCACGGCGGCCCGGAGGGGCGCCGCGGGAATCCGGCCCCGGGAGTTTTTGAGGCTGTCCAGAAAGGCTTCCAGCCGGGTCACCACCCCGGCGTCCGCGCTGTGCTCGTCGATCTCGATCTCCAGATAGGGCTTTCCGGCCAGGGTGTGGCGGAAAAAATGGAGGATGAAGGAATCGGGCCCGCAACTGAAATTGGTAATGTAGATGCCGTAGAGGTTTTCGTGGTGCCGCAGGACATCCGCCGCTCCCAGGATTTTCTGGCCAAAACGCCAGTAGTGGCTCTTCGGTTCCTCCGGATCGACCGGGGCATCCAACGGGAAAAAATCCATGGGAATGGCCAGGACACCCAGTTCCCGCAGCTTTTTAGGTATGTTCAGATTGATCCCCGGGTCGAAGCCGTTGTAGGGGCGGGTGACCACCACCATGGCGATTTCTTCCGGGCCCAGGTTTGCCATGATTTCCCGGCCCCGGGCCAGCAGGCGGTCATAGAAGACCTCCTGGGCGGCCAGGGCCCGCTCCAGGGCAATCTGGATGGTGAAGGGGTTGAGGCCCAGTTCCTTGGCCAGTTGGACCAGCCCCTTCTTGAGGGCCTTTTCGCCGCGGCCGAAATAGAGGACCGGCTGCAAGACCTGGACGCCCTGCGCCGCAAAGTTAATGCTGGAATGAACGGTATAGGCCAGGCTCTGGGCGTAGGGGCAGATGACCCCCTGGGGGTATTCCGGGTTTTTGGTCTTCAAATCGATGATGCTGGGCAGGAAGATGCGGTCCACCCCCTGGCCGATCAATTCCAGGATATGACCGTGGGCCACCTTGATGGGCAGGCAGGTCTCGGCCGCCATGACCTCCACACCCCGGTGAATGACGGATTTATTGGTCGGACCGGAAAGGACCACTTCAAAGCCCAGTTCGGTAAAAAAGGTCCGGAAAAAGGGCAGCAATTCCCGGAAAAACATCATCTGGGGAATGCCGATCTTGCCCCGCCGTCCCCCCGGATTCAGGTCTTCGGGCCGTCCGGTCAGCAAGGCTTCCCGCTCGGCGAAGAGGTCGGGCAGCGGCCGGCCCTGAGGCTTCTTCCGGCTGTCCAGGTCGTACTTGTCGCAGCGGCTGCCGTAAAACAAGGGCCGTTCGCCCTCGATGGTCACCTTTTTGACCTCGCAGCGATTGGGACAGCCCTGACACTCAAAGGAGGAGATTTGGTAGGCGCTCTGGGCCAGATCGAACCCCTTGAAGCGGCTTTGCTCCCAGGTCCGCTCCCGCAGGGCCAGGATGGCCACGCCAATGGCGCCGGTCACGTCGTTGTGTTCCGGCACGGTGATCGGCTTGCCCACCACCTGCTCGAAGGCGGCCACAATGCCCTGGTTGGAGGCGGTGGCGCCCTGATAAAAAATACGGCGTCCGATGCGCCGGTCTTCCACGACCTTGTTCAGATAATTTTCCACGATGGAATAGCTCAACCCGGCCACCAGGTCGGGTTGGTCCATGCCCCGTTGCTGGTGATGGACCAAGTCGGACTCCATGAACACCGTGCAGCGCTCTCCCAGCCGCACGGGTTCGCCGGAGGCCAGGGCCAGGTCCCCGAATTCGCCGCGGATGGAGATGCCCAGCTTCTCGGCCTGTTCCTCCAGAAAAGACCCGGTCCCGGCGGCGCAGACCTTGTTCATCATGAAATCGACGATGGCCCCGTTTTCCAGACTGATGTACTTGGAGTCCTGGCCGCCGATCTCGAAAATGGTGTCCACTTCCGGGTCGATGGCCGCGGCGGCCGTGGCCTGGGCGGTGATTTCGTTGCGGACGATGTCGGCGCCGACAAAATCACCGGTCAGATAGCGGCCGGAACCGGTTGTGCCGGCCCCCCGGATAATGACCTGCTGGCCCACCTCCCGGCCGGCGGCGGCCAGTCCCTGACGAATGGCCTCCAAAGGCCGGCCGGCCGTCATCAGATACTGTTTGGAGAGGACCCGCAGGTCCCGATCGATGACCACCACATTGGTGCTGATGGAACCCACGTCGATGCCCAGGTAGGCTTCGATCTTTTCCTCCCCATTCGAGTCCGGGGAACCGTCGCCCGTGGCGAAAGGCTGCCGGTAATCCGGCCGCAGGGACAGCGGTTTTAGACGGCGGGCCTCGGGAGCGAAGGAGCGCAGGTAGTCAGCCAGGGCCTCCAGGCCCCGGAATTCTCCCCGGCGCCGGGGATCTTCCTGAACCACCAGGGAGGCCCCTATGGCCCCCATGGAAAAGAAGTGTCGGGGGATGATCAATTCGCCGGCACCCAGGCCCAGGACTGCGGCGAAGGCCCGGCGCACCCCGGCATTGGCCGCCACCCCGCCCTGAAAGGACACCGGTTTGAGGATGTTCTTGCCTTTGGCGATGTTGCTTTTCAAGTTACGGGCCACGGCAAAACACAGGCCGGCAATGATGTCGTAATCCGGGGTGGCCTCCTGTTGCAGGTGGATCATGTCGGTTTTGGCGAAGACGGTACAGCGGCCGGCGATGCGGGGCGGGTTTTCGGACTGCAGGGCCAGGGTGCTGAAGGCCTCGATGGTCAGGCCCAGGCGATGGGCCTGCTGATCCAGAAAGGAACCGGTCCCGGCGGCGCAGAGGGTATTCATGGCAAAATCAGCGATAGTCAGACGCCCGCCGTCGCCGGCCTCCAGCAGGATCAGCTTGGAATCCTCGCCGCCCATTTCAATAATGGTCCGGACTTCGGGATGGGCCCATTCGACGGCCCGGGCCTGGGCAATGATTTCATTGACAAAGGGGGCCCCCAGAATTTCCGCGATCAGTTTGCCGCCCGTTCCGGTCAGGGCCAGGGTCTGCAGACCCGCCTCGGGAAACCTGGCGAAGGCTTCGGTCAGGACCGCCAGGGCGGTTTCCAGGGGCTGCCCCTTGGTGCGGCGGTAATCCTCCCAGAGGATTTCCTGCCCGGGGGAGACAATGACGGTATTGGCACTTACGGAACCGATATCCAATCCCAGATGGTACTCTTGCATCAACGGTTTCTCCTATGCGTTTCAGGTGTCCCGGGTACGTGGGCGATAATACACCTCGCGGTCGAAGGGCGCCGGGATGATTTTTCCCGCGGCCATGAGCCGCTGCAGCAGGGACAGCGCCTCCTCGGGGGTACAGCCGGTCAGTTGGGCGATATCCTCCACGGTCGAGGGGCGCCGGGACACCAGGGTTATGATTTCGTCTTCCAGTTGAATGGTGCGTTCGCTGCGCCGGTCGGGCCGGGCAATGATTTCCGCCCGGGGGCCCAGTAGTTCCTTGATTTGCGCCAGCCGGGACGCCGCCAGCGGCATGGCCTGGGCTTCCACCGGAGGCCGGACGACCGTGTTGATTTGAATCCTTTCCGGATTTATTTTTTCGATCACCTGTCGGAAGCGGGCTATCTGATCCGGGTGATCATTGAGTCCCTGCAGGAATAATATTTCCAGCCAGAGGCGCGGCCCCGGCAACCGTCCCAGGGCCAGCAATCCCTCCAGCAGGGAGTCCAGGTCCAGGTCGGGGTGGGGCCGGTTGACGGCGGCCAGGGTTTCCGGATCGACGGCATCCAGGGAGGGCAGCACGAGGTCGGCTGCCCGCACCCGTTCCAGGACCTCGGGGCGGAATAACAGGGAGCCGTTGGTGATCAGGGCCACCGGCAGCGCGTAGCGTCGTTTCAAGGCCCGAATCAGTGCCCCCAGTTCGGGATGGAGGGTCGGCTCCCCGGATCCGGAAACGGTCAGGAAATCGACCTGTCCCGGATGGGAAACCATAAACGATTCCAATTCGGCCAGTACGGCCCCCGGTTCGATGAGGCCGACCGGGGCGCTGGTCAGACGGGTGGTCGGACCCAATTCACAATAGATGCAATCATAGGAGCAGGTCTTATAAGGCAGGATATCCAGCCCTAACGACCAGCCCAACCGGCGCGAAGGGACCGGTCCAAAGATATACTTCATTAACAAAAACCTATGAGCGAATTCCCGGCAGGCATCCGGATCAATAAGCGTCCTGAAGGAGATCAGGCCGACCCGGCAGGCCGGTCGTTCAACACCTGATGGACCTTCCCGGCCAGCACGTCCGGGGAAAAAGGTTTTTCGATAAAGGACAGACCCGGCTCCAGTATACCGTATTGCACGATGGCATTGTCGGTGTAGCCGGACATGAACAGGACCTTGATGTCCGGCCGCAAGGCCAGGACCTTTTCCGCCAGCTCCCGGCCGTTGATGCCCGGCATGACCACGTCGGTCAATAACAGGTGGATGGGTGCCCGGTATTCCCGGGTGACCTGCAGGGCCAGGTCTCCGTTGGGGGCCTCGATCACCTCGTACCCGAACTGCTGCAGGGCCTCCCGGGTCAGGTTGCGGACCAAATCATTGTCTTCCACCACCAGGATGGTCTCCGACCCCTGCAGCAGGGTCCTGGCCTCGGGCGAGGCGGTCAGCGAAGCCGAAAACCCTTCCGCCCGGGGCAGAAAAATTTGAAAAGTCGTCCCCAGCCCGGGGCGGCTGTCCACCCAGATATAGCCTTCGCTCTGTTTGATGATCCCGTAAACGGTAGACAATCCCAGGCCGGTGCCTTTCCCCAGTTCCTTGGTGGTGAAAAAGGGTTCAAAAATATGGGAGAGCGTCTGTTGGTCCATGCCCGTGCCGTTATCCTGAACGGCCAGGAGGACATAGGGGCCGGCCTGGAGCTGCACCCCCCAACGGCGGCCGTGGGATTCATCCAAGGCCCTGTTGGCCGTCCGGATGGTCACCTTCCCCCCCTGGGGCATGGCGTCCCGGGCGTTGACCACCAGGTTCATCAGGACCTGGCCCATCTGGTTGGGGTCGACTTTTACCGGCCAGGGGTTGGTTTCCAGACTGGTCTCCAGGGCAATGTCTTCGCCGATAAGCCGCTGCAACATTTTTTTGAGATCGTTTACCACCGTGTTGAGGTCCAGGACCTTGGGCTGCAGGAGCTGCTTGCGGCTGAAGGCCAGCAGTTGCTGGGTGAGGGAGGCCGCCCTTTTCCCGGCCTTTTTGATTTCTTCCACCTTGCCGGTTAAAGCGTGGTCCTTGTTCAAGCTCAACAGGAGCAGGTCGGCGTAGCCGATGATCCCGGTAAGCATGTTATTGAAATCATGGGCCACCCCGCCGGCCAAACGGCCGATGGCCTCCATCTTCTGGGACTGCCGCAGTTGGTCTTCCAGTTTGCTTTTTTCCTCTTCGACCCGGATCCGCTCCAGGGCGTTGGTGAAGATCTCCCCCACGATGGTGAGCAGGGTGACGATTTCCTCGGACCAGGCCTTGCGGCGCCGGATGGACTCGAAGCCCAGGAAACCGATGAGCTTGCCCCCGAAGACCATGGGTACGCAGACCACCGATTGGACGCCTCTTTCCTGGAAGGCGGTTTTATCCGGCAGGGCCTCCGGAGGCAGCAGGGACAGGTCCGGCACCAGAAAAACCTCCGGGCGGCTGATGGTCTGATAGAACCAGGGCAGACGGTCCAGGGAAAGGGCGGGCTGCTGCTCGCTCAGGGGGGTAATCCCGGCGGCGCACCATTCATAAATATTTTCCGCTTTCTTGCTTTGATCCTGAAAGCGAAAAATGTAGCTGCGGTCGACGCCGGCAAAGGCGCCGATGCGCTTCAGGGCCTGGTGGATTTCGGGCTGAATATTCTCCAGGGCCACATTGATAAAATGGGTGGAGATGGAGGTGATCAATTTTTCGAATTCCACCCGAAACTGCAGGGCGTCCTCGGCCAATTTGCGGTCCGTAATGTCCTTGAAGGTGCCCACCACGCCGAGGAAAGATCCCTCCACATCCAGGTTGGGGGCGGCGCTGATGCTGAAGTAGCGCTCCGAGCCGTTCTGGTGCAGGATGGTCCCGGTCAGGTCCCTGACCGTGTCGCGGCCGTCCCGGGTCCGTTTGAATATGGTTTTATAGAAAGGGATGTCTTCCGGGTGGACGAAATCCACAAAATACCGCCCGATAACCCCTGCGGCCGGATGCCCGAGGATCCGTTCCCAGGCCGGATTGACGTAGGTGAAGGCCCCGTCCGTGCCCAGGGTATAGATGATATCCGGTGAGTTGACGCTCAGCGACCGAAACCGCTCCTCGCTCTCCTGGATTTTCTGGTAGGATATGGCGTTGTTGATGCTGATGGCGATCTGCGGGGCGATGCCCATGAGCAGATTGCGGTCACTCTGGCCCAATTTCCTGTTTACCTTGGGGGTGTCCACAAAGAGGATTCCCATGGATTCATCCTTGTAGACAATGGGCACGCAGATAAAGGACTGGATTTCGAGGCGATGGATAAATTCCAGACTTCGGGGGGAGATGGCCTTCTCGATTTCGGCCACG
>JALOOY010000095.1 GCA_025454185.1 Thermodesulfobacteriota bacterium | reverse complement strand
AGACACGAACCAGGGCGTTCCACCAGGCGGTGCGGCCCCTCCTGGTTGTATGGCGGGGTGAAGTTGTTTCGGTCATTTGAATTTTGAAAAATTGTCCTTCGTTTCGGATTTCGTGCTTCGGATTTCGAATTTAGAGATCCCGTTGTTTGACGCGAAGTATATCTCTTTATTGTAGAGGTGGAACAGGCATCGCCATGTCTAAAACAGTCCTGGTGGTCGACGACGAACCGGAAATCTTGAAATCGGTCCGGGGAAACTTGATGGACGACGGCTACGAGGTCCAGGAGGCCCTGGACGGACCGGAGGCCCTGCGGAAGGTGGACGAGGAAACGCCGGACCTGGTGCTCCTCGACATCAAGATGCCCGGCATGAACGGCATCGAAGTCCTGGAACAGCTCAAGCTGGGGCACCCCCAGCTTCCGGTCGTCATGATGTCCGCCCACGGCACCATTGAGACGGCGGTGAAGGCCACCAAACTGGGGGCCTATGATTTCATCGAAAAGCCGCTCTCCCTGGAACGGCTTACCGTGGTGGTGCAGAAGGCCCTGGACTACCGGCAGTTGGAAGAAGAAACAATCTTCCTGCGCCGCAAGGAGGAGGCCCGCTATCAGCTCACCGGCCACAGCGAGGGGCTCAACGAACTGAGACGCCAGATCGAAATCGTGGCCCCCACCAGCGCCTGGATCCTGATTCGGGGAGAAAACGGGACCGGCAAGGAGATCGTGGCCCACACCATTCACCGCCTGAGCAAGCGGAAAAACAAACCCTTCGTGGAGGTCAACTGCGCCGCCATCCCCGAGGACTTGATCGAAAGCGAGTTGTTCGGCCATGAAAAAGGGGCCTTTACCGGCGCCACGGCCCAGCGCAAAGGGAAATTCGACCTGGCCCACGGCGGCACCCTCTTTCTCGACGAAATCGGCGACATGAGCCTCAAGACCCAGGCCAAGATCCTGCGCATCCTCCAGGAACAGAAATTCGAGCGGGTGGGCGGCGCGAAGACCATCACCGTAGACGTGCGGGTCCTGGCCGCCACCAACAAGGACCTGGAATACGAAATCGGCCAGGGGAATTTCCGGGAAGACCTCTATTACCGGATCAATGTGGTCCCCCTGGAGGTGCCTCCCCTGCGGGAACGGATAGAGGACCTGCCGGAACTGGTGGAGGACTTCCTCAACGAGTACGCCTATAAAACCAACACGGAGAAAAAATCCCTGACCCCGGCCGTTCTCCAGTGCCTGCGCGAGTACGAATGGCCGGGCAACGTCCGGGAATTGAAAAACCTGATCGAGCGGCTGGTGATCATGACCCCGGGAGCGGATATCGAAATCCGCCACCTGCCGGCCCACCTGTTGAAAAAGGCAGGGTCGGAGGCCTTTCCGGGGGCCGATCCGGACTTTTTAAAGGAGACCGATTTTCGGACGGCCCGGGGCCAGTTCGAAAGGGAATTCATCCTGCGCAAGCTCCAGGAATTCGGCGGCAATATTGCCTACACGGCCGAAGCCCTGGGTATCGAACGAAGTCACTTGCATAAAAAGATCAAGGCCTACGGGATCAAGACCGAACATGGCGATTAAATACCGAACCATCCAACTGGTGGTCAAGAACAACGTGCTGGCCCACCGGGAAGCCCGGAAGCTCCTGGACCGCCTGGCCGGGGAGAAAAATCTCTGCCTCCGTTGGGACCAGGAAGCCGATCCTATGGGAAAAATGGCCGACAACGATCAACCCCTCGATCTGGTCGTGGTCCTCGGGGGGGATGGGACCCTCCTGAAGGCCGCCCGCTTGTACGGTGGACAGGGCGCGCCCATCCTGGGAGTGAACCTGGGCGGGTTGGGCTTCCTGACTGAGATCAACCTGGAGGAATTTTATGCCATCCTCGACACGATCCTGGAGGGCGGGTGTCAGACCGAAACCCGCATGATGCTCTCGGCGGAAATCATCCGGCAGGGACTTGTCCTGACCCCCACCTGCTTTCTGAATGACGCGGTGATCAACAAGGGCGCCCTGGCCCGGATCGTCGATCTGGAGACCAGCATCGATGACCTGTTTCTCACTTCCTACCGGGGCGACGGCCTGATCGTTTCCACACCCACCGGCTCCACCGCCTACAACCTGGCCGCCGGCGGCCCCATCCTGCACCCGGCCCTCCAGACCATGATCCTGACGCCGATCTGCCCCTTCACCCTCACCAACCGGCCTATCATCGTCCAGGACAATTCCGTCATCGATATTCGGCTGGGCAGCAAGGCCCGGGACGTGTGGGTGACCTTCGACGGACAAATCGGGTATCCGCTGGAACCCGGCGACCTGGTGCGGATCAAAAAAGCCCCGGTCCAGATCGCCCTGATCAAATCGCCCTTCAAAAATTATTTCGAGATTTTGCGCACCAAATTAAAATGGGGATAGGAGGAAACGTCATGAAACGGATGCTGCTTACAGGCTTGATCGTCGCGCTGGGTTTGTCCCTCCTGGGCATGGGCCGGCTGGATTCCGACAGTAAACCGGAAGAGATTCCGACTCCGGACCGCGACGTGACGGCCGTTATTGCCGACGTAGAGGGGCTCACCTTGACCCTGTCCCAGTTCAGCATCAACGGGCAGACCGTGCTCAGCGGCAAAATGGGGGCCGGGAAGGCGGCCGTCCTTTTCTCCCAGATCAAGACCGTGACCCTGACAGCGGAAGCCAAGACCCTGCGGGCCCGGGTCGAACTGACCGACCAGCAGACGGTAAACCTGATCCTGGATCGGGGCTTGACGGCCTATGGCCGGACCCGCTTCGGGGCCTTTCAGATCCCTCTGGATCAATTGAAAAAGATTGAAATCCTGACGGTGACCGAGAAAAAGAAGTAAACCGGCTTTACCGGATTCCCTTATGGCGGGCCGGACGGGAAGCCGGCCGGAAGACCTTGATGAGGATCATCCCGGCCACGAACCCCCCGATGTGCGCAAACCAGGCTACCGATCCCCCGCCGCCGCTGCCGGCGTTGAGCACCTGGACCAGAAACCAGAGTCCCAGGATCAAAACGGCCGGAACCTGGATGATGCGGAATATAATAATGAACAGAAACAGGGTGGAAACGTTGGCCCGGGGGAAGAGGACCAGATAGGCCCCCAAAACCCCGGCAATGGCCCCGCTGGCGCCGATGACCGGAACGGTGGCATTCATGTCCGCCAGAACATGGGCGAGGACGGCCAAAAAACCGGTAATGAAGTAAAATAGAAAAAAGCGCAGGGGGCCCAGGAAATCCTCCACGTTGTCGCCAAAAATCCAGAGATAAAGCATATTGCTGGCCAGGTGCAGAAAGCCGCCATGGAGAAACATGGAGGAAAACACGGTCAGTGTCGGCGGCAGGGCGGTCACGTACAGCAGGTCCTTGGCCAGGGGATGGATCAAGTTGTAGGGGATGGCCCCGTAGCGAAAAATCAGGGCCTCCAGTTGCAGGGGCGGCAGGGTCAACTGATAGATGTACACCGCTACGTTGGCGGCGATGAGGCCGATGGTGACCAGGGGAAAGTGCCCCGTGGGATTGTCGTCTTTCAGCGGAATCATGGAATAATCCAGTCAATCCGGGTTTTTCGCAGAGTCGGCGTCCTCGCCGACCGCTCGGCAGTCCAAGTCAGAATGATGCCCCCCAACCTCACCGTAAAAATCCAGTAGACCATTACCTTACCTGGTCGGCAGGCGAGACGCCTGCTCTTTCTGCGCCGAACGCCGAACAGTCGTATTGATTCGATGTTCGATGTTGGACGTTGGATGTTCGTATTTTTGTACAAAACCCCCCTGCTCGTGACGAGCACCCGCAAAGCATGAGAATTTTGTAATTAGCTCCTTCGCCGAACGCCCAACGCCGAACGGTATCTTCATACTAAGGCGATCGACCCCGCCCGGCAGGACCTCTTTATCTTTTCCATCCAATCCCCCCGCCAAGTCAAGCGATTTTTGGGGATTTCGTTTTGTCCCTTGTATTTTCGCCCAATTTAGGTAAAAATATCTGCCATGAAGCAGGTCCATATATCAACCTTCGGCTGTCAGATGAACGATCGGGATTCGGAGTTGATCGCCCAGGTCCTGTCCGCCCACGATTATCGCCTCACGGAGCGGCCGGAAGAAGCCGACCTGATCCTGATCAACACCTGCAGTATCCGTCAAAAGGCCGAAGAAAAAACCTATAGCCTGCTGGGGCGCTTAAAACGACTGAAGTCCAGGAACCCCGGGCTGATCATCGGCGTGGGCGGCTGCGTGGCCCAGCAGGAGGGGGACCGGCTCCTGGAACGGGTCCCCCATTTGGACCTGGTCTTCGGCACCCGCTGGATCAACGAATTGCCCGACTTGGTCCAGACCGTCCGGCAACGGGGCCGGCGGATGGCGGAAGTGGCCCTGGATCATCCGCTCCGCTACCTGCCCTCGGAAAAGGCCTTTCGGCCCTCCCCCATCAAGGCCTCGGTCACCATCATGCACGGTTGCAACAATTACTGTGCCTATTGCGTGGTCCCTTATGTCCGCGGTCCGGAATGGAGCCGGCCGCCAGAAGACATCGCGGCGGAAGTGCGCCGCCTCGCCGCCCAGGGGGTGAAGGAAGTCCTGCTGCTGGGGCAGAACGTCAACTCCTATGGGGCGCCCAAGGGGGCCGGAGGGCGGGCCTTCATCGACCTGCTGGAGCAACTGGAAACCATCGCCGGGCTGGAGCGCTTGCGTTTCACCACCTCCCACCCCAAAGACCTCTCGCCGGATCTGATCGCTTGTTTCGGCCGCTTGTCCAAGTTGTGCGAACATATTCACCTGCCTTTTCAGGCCGGCGCCGATACGGTCCTGGCCCGCATGAACCGTGGGTATACGCGTGCCATGTATATGGAACGCATTCAGGCCCTGCGGGAGAACTGCCCGGAGATCGCGGTCACCTCCGACGTCATGGTGGGCTTCCCCGGGGAAAGCCCGGCTGATTTCGAACAGACCCTGGACCTGATCCGGGAAATTCGTTTTGACGACCTCTTCTCCTTTCGCTATTCGGACCGGCACCCGGCCCGGGCCTCCGGCTTTCCGGACAAGGTCCCCGAGGAAGAAAAGCGCCGCCGGTTGGCCGAGCTCCAAGCGTTGCAGAAAGGAATTACCCTGGCCCGTCATCAGGCCCGGGAAGGGACCTGGGAGCAGGTACTGGTGGAAGGGACCAGTAAGAAATCCGGCGGGCAGTGGAGCGGCCGGACCCGCACGAACCGGATTGTCAATTTCCCGGCGACCCATCTGGAGGTTGGTCTGACCGTACCCGTTTTTATTGAAAAAGGTTATGCCCATTCCCTCAAAGGGAGGTTGTCCCCTCCGTCCGGCGAGGGCAGGCAGGAGGATTCATGCTGCTGCGGATGAAAGTATACGGTTTGACCATCGACCCCATGACCAACAGCCCCATTATCATTCTCAAAGACCTGGAGGGGGACAAGACCCTGCCGATCTGGATCGGGCTGCTGGAGGCTACGGCCATTGCCAGCGAACTGGAAAATATAAAATTTTCCAGGCCCATGACCCATGACCTGCTGAAGAGCCTGCTCGATACCCTGGGGGTCCGGGTAGTGCGCATTGAAATCTGTGACCTGCGGGACAATACCTTTTACGCCCTCATCTACCTGGTCATGCAGAACAAGGAATTTTCTCTGGATGCCCGGCCCAGCGATGCCCTGGCCCTGGCCCTGCGCAGCCAGGCCCCCATTTTTGTGGACGAGCAGGTCATCCAAAAATCCAAGGCCGTCGACCTGGGGGCCAAGACGGAAATCGATTCCGAAGAAGGGAAAAAGTGGGCCGAAATCCTGGAGGGACTGGACCCCGACGATTTTGGAAAATATAAAATGTAGCCCCCCCGGCGCAGCGGCCCGGGAGAACGCCCTCCCGCTGCCCCCGGCCTATACCCTTGCCGCTTTCTTATTCCCCTGGTTGCTCTGGTGCGCGCTGATTTTTTATCTTTCCGCCCAATCCAGCTTTTTTCTCCAACCGCCGGATTTTTTTTCATCGGACAAAGTGTATCATTTCCTGGGCTACACGGTCCTCGGTTATTTGACCGCCCGGGTGGCCCGGGCCTACAGGCCCCGCTGGTCTGCCGGCCGCCGGTTGGCGGGGACCGTCATTTTCTGCCTGCTCTACGGTCTGAGCGATGAATTACACCAGTGGTTTATCCCCGGCCGCTGGGTGTCTCTCGGCGATGTCCTGGCCGACACCCTCGGGGGCTGGGCCGGGGCGGGAGTATCTGCCCTCAGGAATAAAATAAAAAATGAACATCCAACATCGAACATCCAACGTTCAACATCGAAGTTGTAGCACGGCCCCGCGTTACCCAGGTTGTGCCCCATTCCGAAATTCGATGTTGGATGTTCGATGTTGAATGTTGGATGTTCGTTTTTCGATACCCAAAAAACTTTTCTGGAAGGCTTAACATGATTGACCTGCA
>JALOOY010000094.1 GCA_025454185.1 Thermodesulfobacteriota bacterium | reverse complement strand
ATTGTGTCTCCTCTTATGAAAACAGTTCCAAGGATCTTTCTTTTTCTATCGATCCTTACAAAAAGAAGGTCTTTTTTTTCTTCTATCTCGAATTCAAGCCAAGACCCTTTATAAGGTATGATCCTTGAGTTATAAACATTCGCCTTGTCATCAAAGCTGTATATTACGCCCGGAGACCTGTGTATCTGGCTTACCACGACCCTTTCGGCTCCATTTATTATAAATGTGCCTCTTTCGGTCATCATAGGTATCTCGCCGAAATATATCTCTTTTTGTCTTATCTCGCCGGTTTCCTGTATCTTCAGGTTTATTAGATTTTTTTCAGCCTTTCCTTTACTATAATAAAACCAGGGGATTGAAATCAAGGAATAAGGAAGGGGAATAGGGAGAGACTCCTATGCTGATCAAGCAGATGCCGGTGGGGCAGATGGCGGTGTTCTGTTATATCGTGGGGTGCGCCGAAACGCTGGCCTGCGTTCTGATCGATCCGGCGGGCAGTGAAGAAAAAATCCTGAACGTGCTGGCCCGGA
Source organism: Thermodesulfobacteriota bacterium (assembly GCA_025454185.1). Lineage (GTDB taxonomy): Bacteria > Desulfobacterota > RBG-13-43-22 > RBG-13-43-22 > RBG-13-43-22 > JACRCK01. The sequence goes on along the minus strand of JALOOY010000094.1, from coordinate 5,917 downwards.
AAAAACTGCAGGCCCGCTACATCATCAACACCCACGGCCATCCGGACCATACCTGCGGGAATCAATGGATTCAGGAGGGAACCGGGGCCCAGATCGTCATGCACGAGGCCGACGCCCGGTTGTTCGATACGCCCGCGGCCCGGATCATGGCCCGGCAGATGGGGTTCCGGCCTTCACCGCCGGTGGACTGGGCGGTCCGGGACGGGGACCTGATCTCCTTCGGCCGGGAAACGCTGCGGGTGATCCACACCCCGGGGCATACGCCCGGCGGTATCTGCCTGTACGGTCGGGGAAACCTGTTTACGGGTGATACCCTCTTCGTGGGCGCCGCCGGCCGTACGGACCTCCCGGGGGGCGCTCTCGATATCCTGCTGGACTCCCTCCGGAACAAAATCGGGGCCCTGCCCGATGAGACGGTGATCCGGCCCGGGCACGATTACGGGGACCGGCCCACCTCCACCGTGGGGCGGGAGAAGCAGACCAATCCCTACTATACCGATTTTTAAATGGAAGGGAAAAGACAACGGATGAACATCCAACATCCAACGCGCAACATTCAATGTTCGATGTTCGTCTTTAGAAGGGGCTACCCCATTTCCCGGAAAGACTCCTCCACCGCCTCCAGGGTTTTTTCCAGGTCCTGCCGCGTGTGGGCCAGGGAAATAAAGAGCGCTTCGAAGGCCGAAGGGGCCAGATAGACGCCCCGTTCTCGCATGGCCCGGTAAAAACGGGCGTAGGTCTCGGCCGAGGCCTTTTGCCCGGAGGCGAAATCCCGGACCTCGGTGTCGCTGAAAAAGATACTGCCCAGGGAGCCGACCCGGGTGACCTGGAAGGGCAGGCGCCGGGCTCGAGCCAGGTCCCGGAGACCGGCGAAGAAATAGGCCGACAGCTCCTCCAGCGTTTCATAAACGCCCGGCTCTCCCAGCACCTGGAGCGTGGTCAGCCCGGCGGCGGCGGCCAGGGGGTTGCCGGACAAAGTGCCGGCCTGGTAGACCGGGCCTTCCGGGGCGATGTGGGCCATGATTTCTTTTTTCCCGCCATAAGCCCCTACGGGTAAACCGCCGCCGATGATCTTGCCCAGGCAGGTCAGGTCGGGCTGGAGGCCGTACAATTCCTGGGCCCCGCCCGGGGCCACCCGAAAGCCGGTGATCACCTCGTCGAAGATCAGCAGGGCCTGGTGCCGGGCCGTGATTTCCCGCAATCCGGCCAGAAAACCCGGTTGGGGGAGGACCACGCCCATGTTTCCGGCTATGGGCTCAACGATAACAGCGGCGATGCGCGGACCCTGATCCCGGAACAGATCGTGGACGGCCTCCAGGTCGTTGTAGGGCAGGGAAAGGGTCAGGGTGGCGATCTCCTGCGGCACGCCGGGGCTGCCCGGAATGCCCAGGGTGGCCAGCCCCGATCCGGCTTTGACCAGGAAACTGTCGCCATGGCCGTGATAACACCCGTCGAATTTGACCAGCAGGGGCCGTCCCGTGTAGCCCCGGGCCAGGCGGAGGGCGCTCATGGTGGCCTCGGTTCCGGAGTTGACCAGGCGCACCTGCTCCATGGCCGGCATCCGGGAAACGATGGCTTCGGCCAGTTCCACTTCGATTGCCGTGGGGGCTCCGTAGCTGGTGCCCCGGCCGGCGGACTCCCTGATGGCCTCGACCACCCGGGGATGGGCGTGCCCGAGTATCAGCGGGCCCCAGGAACCTACGTAATCGAGATAGGCGTTTCCGTCGGCATCATAGATCCGCGAGCCCGCGGCCCGGGATATAAAGAGCGGGACGGCGCCGACGGCCCGGGCCGCCCGTACCGGGCTGTTGACCCCGCCTGGCATGATCTGCCGGGCCCGGTTAAAAAGGTTTTCCGAAGTAGGGATGCGGTTAGCCATCGAAAAAATACCTCATGGTAGTTTTTTTTAGTTCCCGGAGGCTGAATAAAAGCCGGTATTGTCTCACCCCCACGGTCCGGGCAATTTCGCGGGCCACCTGACGGCAGTGCGTTACCGTGGGGCCGTGGATCATGGTATACAGGTTATAGGGCCAATCGGGCTGGGACCGGCGCTGGTAACAGTGGGTGACTTCCCGGAAAGCCGCTATGGCCCGGCCCACCTCTTCGACCCGCGCGGCGGGCACCCGCCAGACGGCCATGGCGTTGGCCTCGAAGCCGGAATTGCGATGGCGCAGGGTAGCCCCGAAGCGCCGGATGGTCCCCTCCTTTTTCAACCGCCGGGTCAGGCCCAGCACTTTCCGCTGGGTGACCCCCAAGCGGTCGGCCAAGGGAAAAAAAGGCTCGGGGATGATCTCCAGGTCTCCGGTGAGTTCACCGATGAGGGCTTTTTCCAGAGCTGACAATCGGTCTCCCGCCGGGTTCGTCAAAACAGCTTTTTCTCCATCTGGGCCACCAGTTGTTCCAGGGCCTGGTGTACGGTTTGATACTTTTTCAGCAGTTCCCGGCCCTGGGCCGTAAGATGCAGTCCGCCCCGTTTCCCCAAGGCCGTATCTTTTTCAGTCAGCGGAAAACCCAGGCGGTCCTCGGAGGCCTTCAGCCGGCCCCAGGCCGCCCGGTAGGACATCTCCATCTTTTTAGCCGCCTGCGCCAGGGAACCCTGGTCGGCAATGGCCTGCAGCAGTTGCAGCCGTCCCTCACCGAACAGGACCTGGCGGTCGTTCTTCTCGAACCAGACTTTAAAGTGGATCTTCATGGCCGGCCCTTTCTTAGACGATTTGATCCGTGAGGGAAAGCCGGCGAAAGCCTTTTTCTCTGGCCCAGAGATCCAGATGGGTGGTCAAAAGATCGTCCAGCACCGGCAGGGGCTCCCAACCCACTTCCCGCAGATCGATGGTTTTCAGATAATGACCGCAGGCGTCGCAGACCTCTACGCGGCGCCCTTTCTCCCCGTCTGCGAAAAAATAACGGAGGTGCTGGGGGTCGGCGTTCCCGCATTCGGGACAGAGGATCCGGGGCAGGTTCCAATTGAATTCACAAAGGGAGCAGACCCCCCAGCGCTTGCCGTCATCCCGGAGATAGGCCAGCAGGGGCGGCCCGCCGCAGACCGGGCAGAAGCCTTTGCTCCAGACGGTCCAGTCGAAACCGGCGGCCTGTTCCAAGGCCCGGGCCTGGGATTTCAGGAAGGGTTTCCAACTGGCCAGAAACAGGAAAAGCAGTATTTCCGGATCCAGTCCGCAGGCTTCGGCTTCCCGGACGAAGGCCCGGCCGTCGTCCCGAAGCAACTGCGCCAGCCAGTATTGAAAATCCAGGCCCCGGTTGGAAAGCCAGTCCGTCAGCAGCGGCAGTTGGGGGGAAATTTTGGGGGTGGCCGGTCCCAGAGTTTGGAGGATTTCCATGAACAGGGCCCGCAGCGCTGCGGGCGGGACGGCGGCTTCCTGAAAAGGGACCAGGGGAAACCCTTCCCGGACCTTCAGTAGATTGCGGGGGTCCGCCGCAGGGACGACCGGCAGTTCCATTTGGTCCATATGCCGATGCTGGACCTGCAGGATTTTCTCCCAGAAGTCCAGGAACGGACCGTAGTGGGGGAACTGGTCCCGGCTGTCCTGAAAACGGCGGCGGAGGGCTTCGGTATTCATATCATAGGGCATGGGCTTTCCGAATGAAGGGTATGCAGGGTCAATAGTCTATGGACCCTATCTTGGCAATTTTTATTTTTTATTGCAAGTGTTTCCTTGATTCTGATATCCTGCGACCCAACCGTATTCATCTACTACCAGAAAGGAGAGAACGTCATGTGGAAAGAGTTCAAGGAGTTCGCCGTTAAAGGCAATGTGATGGACATGGCCGTGGGCATCATCCTGGGGGCGGCTTTCGGCAAGATCGTCAGCTCCTTCGTGTCCGATGTCATCATGCCGCCCATAGGGCTGCTGCTGGGCAAGATGGATTTCAGCGAGCTTTTTATCAACCTGTCCGCCAAACCGGTGGCCACGCTGGCCGAAGCCAAGGCGGCCGGGGTGGCGGTCATCAAGTACGGGCTGTTCATCAATACCGTCATCGATTTCGTCATCGTCGCCTTCGCCATTTTTCTCGTAATCCAGCAGCTCAATCGTCTCAAGAAGGCCCCCCAGCCGGCGCCGCCCAACACTAAGGATTGCCCCTATTGTTTTTCAGCCATCCCGATCAAGGCCACCCGCTGTCCGCAGTGCACGTCGGAGCTGAAGAATTAGGACCTTCCTCTTTGCCGCAGACCTACGCGGACGGGGAATCATTTCTTGTCCGGTCGGATCTCCCGGCCAAAATTGTCTTTTGGTCTGCGTATGTCTGCGGCAGAGAAAGAAGGCTTAGATTTCTTACCTCTCCGCCTCCTCCATAACCAGCCTTTTCAGGGCCGCCAGCCGTTCCGCCAAAAGGGGGGTCAGGCCGATGGCCCATTCGATTTCGAGAGGCTCCACGCCGATGATGACCGTGCGGGGCCCCAGATCTTCCCCCAATAGTTTGGTCATTTGAAGGGCCTGCAGGAAGTCGATGTGGTGGAGTGACATGGGGGCCTCGCCCGAGGGGATCAGATCGGCGGGATAACAACGGTAAAAGCTGCCCGGTTCGCCGCCGGCTTTCATGGCGTCGACGACGATGATTTTTTTCGCCCCCTTGATGCAGGGCAGGATGTTCAGCGTGGACGTGCCGCCGTCCACCAGTTCGACCCCGGGGGGCAGGACCTCCTGCTCCAGGGCCTGAACGAGGTGCACCCCGATCCCCTCATCTCGCAACAGCAGGTTCCCTATCCCTAAAATGACGATTTTTCCGGCTGCGCTCATAAATCCGCCATAAAAAAAGGGGCCGATGGCATCGGCCCCTTTTCGTGTTGTGTCGTCTCAGCGATCGATCTTGAAAACTTTCACTTCCTTGGTGTCGGCGTGCATCACGTGCACGGCGCACCCCAGTCAGGGGTCAAAGGATCGGACCACCCGGACGACATTGAGGGGGTTGTCCAGATCCGGCACCGGGACGCCGATGAGGGCCTGTTCGATCGGCCCGGGTTGCTTTTTGTCGTCCCGCGGGCTGGCGTTCCACAGAGTGGGCGAAAAGACCTGGTAGTTGCTGATCTTTTTGTCCTTGATGGAAATCCAGTGACCCACCGCCCCGCGCGGCGCCTCGGAGAGGCCCATGCCTTCCCCGCTGACCGGTACCTTGGCCTCCACGGCGCCGGAGACGCCTGGTTTAAGATCGTTCACCCACTTTTCCATGGCCGCGGCCACGATGGCCGTCTCCTCGGCCCGGGCGGCATGGCGGCCCATGATGGAGAAGGCCTTGTCGCCCAGATCGCGGAAGCGGACTTCCTTGCTTTCGGGGAGGCCCAGGAACTTGTTGGCGTTCTTGCTCAACACCGGGTTGGTGATCCAGACCCGGGCCAGGGGCCCCACTTCGTGCGGCAGGCCTTTGTAACGGACGGCCTTTACATAGGAGTAGGCGTTCTTCTTGCCCGGCGCCGGGATGGTTTTCCCCACCCGGGGGTTCAACCCGGTGGTCTTGTCATCGTACCAGGAATACTTGACGAATTCCCGGATTTCACTGGGGTCCAGGTTGTAATCCTTGCCCTGGGTGAAGCTGCCGGGTTTGTGCAGGAAGGTGCTTTGGCCGTCGTCCAGCGGGAAGACGCCATAGGACAACAGGTTCTTGCAGCCGGCACCCATATTGAAGAGGTCCTTGTAGGCGCCGGCCACCAGGTAAACGGTCGGCAGATAGGTTTCATCGATGAATTTCTTGATGATGGCCAGTTTCTTTTTAAAGGCCTCGATTTCCTCGGTCGTGGGCGTGGCCGTGCTGCCGCCCACCACCATGCCGGCCACATGGGGGCCCTTACCGCCCCAGGTGGCCACCATTTCATAGCCGATGGTCCGGACCTTCAGGGCTTCCAGATACTGGCCCACGGCGATGTCGCTGGTGGCCTTGTCCAGGCGGTAGTCCCCTTCGTAACGGG